>JARGFH010000108.1 GCA_029210695.1 Acidimicrobiia bacterium | reverse complement strand
CAACAGTGGGTATTCCCTCTCAGGAGGTGGGGAATTTCAGTGAGCAGGTCTGGGGAGTTTCAATGAGCGTGGTCAACAGGGTGTTCGGCACTCTGCTGACAGGGTTGTGTCGCAGCCTGTGGGTATGGAAGCCACTGGCGAAACAGGTATCCACCGGCTGTCGAGAACACCGGTCGGGGTCGCCTTGGAAACCACCGGTCCCCCGGTTCTCAACCCGGCCGCAGCTGGAGTTCTGCTGCGGATCCTGCTGCGAGCGGCGGAGCGGAACGACATAACGAATGCCACCCACCCGGATGCCCGTCGGGTACGCTCGGATTCGTGATGAGGTTTGCGTTCTACGGCAGGGTCTCCACCGAAGACCAACAAGACCCAGAATCGTCCCGCAACTGGCAGCTCACCCGAGCCCGCCAACTCATCGAACCGGCCGGCGGTGAAATCGTCACCGAGTTCTTCGACGTGGGTCAGTCCCGCTCCCTCCCCTGGTCACGTCGCCCCGAATCTTCACGGCTTCTTGAGGTTCTCCGCGATCCTGATCGTGGGTTCCAAGCAGTCGTGATCGGCGAACCGCAACGAGCGTTCTACGGCAACCAGTTCGGCCTCACCTTCCCCGTCTTCGTCCACTACGGGGTGGGACTGTGGGTGCCCGAAGTCGGAGGTGCCGTCGATCCCGGCTCCGACGCCCACGAGATCGTCATGAGCCTCTACGGGGGAATGAGCAAAGGCGAACGCAACCGCATCAAAACCCGGGTCCGCACCGCTATGGCCGCCCAAGCTGCCATCGAAGGCCGCTTCCTGGGTGGACGGCCACCCTACGGATATGTGTTGACCGACGCCGGCCCGCACCCCAATCCGGCCAAAGCGGCGACCGGTCAACAGCTCCGCCGCCTCGAACCCGACCCGGTCACCGCTCCGATAGTCCAGAGGATCTTCGACGATTTCCTGGCCGGCAAGGGGATCCACGCCATCGCCAGGTCTCTCACCAAAGACGGCATCCTCTCCCCATCTGCTCAAGACCCGAATCGCAACCGGCATCGGTTGGCGAGCGGCCCGGCCTGGCAACCCACTGCGGTTCGAGCGATCCTCGACAATCCCCGCCACACCGGATACCAGGTGTGGAACCGGCAACGACGCGACGAAGTGCTCATCGACGTACAGGACGTCGGCCTAGGCCACGAGACCCGCATGCGCGGGAACGACCCATCCGATTGGATCTGGTCGAACGAACCCTCCCATGAACCACTCATCACCCGCCAACAATGGGACGAAGCCCAGGAGCGGTTCCACAAGAACCGACGGACCTCCACCCGCAAACCCAAAGCGGGCAGGCGCTACATGCTGGCCGGTCGTATTCGCTGCGGCCAGTGCGGCCGACGTATGGAAGGCAGTTGGAACCACAATCGTCCCTACTACCGCTGCCAGGTCCACCAAACCGACCAGGTCGACCGCAGTGGGCATTCCGCCACGATCTATGTGAGAGAGGAAGCGTTACTCCCCGGACTCGACGAATGGCTCGGAGAACTGTTCGACACCGACCATCTCGACGACACCTGTGAAGCTCTCGCCGAAGCCGCCCGACCCGACCCCGAAGCCGAAGCCCGACGCGAGGAGGTTCGGAAGCGGATCGCCAAGCTCGACGCCGAACTCGAGAGCTACCGCAACATCGTCCGCACCGAACCAGGGGCTGGAGCAACCGTGGGACGTTGGATTGCTGAGACCGCTCAGGAACGCCGGCGCCTCGAAGCGTTCCTCGGTAACAAACCCTCCACCCGACTCACCAAAGACGACGTCAAAGCTCTAGTGGCCAGCCTCCGGGACATCACCGCGACACTCGCGGCCGCCGACCCCACAGACAAGGCCGCCGTCTATGAAGAGATGGGAATCGACGTCACCTACCACCAAGACGGCCGGGTCCTCGTCGAGTCCCGACCGCGTGTAGTTAGCGATGGTGTCGGAGGGGTGACTGCAACCCCAAGTACACGCGACCCCTGGGAGGCATGGTTGGTGTCAGACTGAGAAGCCCGTTGTATTCCAGCCGCCGAGGGTACCTAGCGAGTTCGTCTTCCCGTGGCCGTCCCGGCTACTACGGTGCGTGGTGCCCTGCCAGGCGTTGATGTTCCAGCAAGGTTCCTCCCCACTGAAGTCGGGCTGGAAGATGTTTGCCTCTGTGAACGAGTAGGTGAACACATCGATGTTCGCCCGACAGGATGGCCCGGGCCTGCCTCAAACCTGACTGCCCGATCGCTTGTAGCCTGGATCGAAGATGGCTTCATCCGGGCGTTTCTCTCTAGCTGGGCGACCCGAGCCACTGTGATCGCACTTCTCCTGGTTGCGCTGGTCGCGGTTCCGCTCCTTGAGGACGGACTGCTTCCCTGCCCATTGGGTCTTAGATGTGCGTGTGTCGAGCATTCGGACGCGTGATGTGACAAAGGCCTCTGGCGATGCCGCGCCCAAGAATGCAATCGTGAGAGTAGGCCGCCGACGGTGAACGCGGAGGTCACTCGAAAAGCGGTCTGTGGATGCGGGGACTGGCAGGGTTGCTTCTGTTTCTGCGGTTCCTTGTCGTAGCGGACGAGATATCGCCCTGTCGTGCCCGGCGGGCCGCAGGCTTGGAGTCGCGAAGGAGGGAGTTTGCGAGATGCGACGATGGCTGCGGTTGATACCGGCGTTTGCTCTCTTGGTGCTGGCGGTTGACGCTGGGGTGGCGTCGGGTATCGATTTAGATGACGTGACGGCAGGTTTCTGTGGCGACGGCGAGTTCGACTACGCGTTTGTCAACTATTTCACCGACTGGACAGCTGCGCATCGTGCCGAGGTTGATGCCGGTGCCAACGATTGGGAGGTCCCGCGCGACTATACGGGCCAGGCCTTTGTCGATATTGACCGGGGAGGTGGGTCCGGCGTATGGAACATCCATAGGGTCGACGAACCTGGTGGCGACGATGACGTGAATGGTGTCACGTACTGCAATTCGAGGGAGATCGAGGTCAACGACAGTCTATCGGGCAATGGGCTGCGCGATGTCGCAGCCCACGAGATGGGCCACGTCTTGGGTTTTGACCACACCGGCCAGTATGACTCTCGCGATGGACGGTTCCCTCTGATGGCAACGTGCCAAGACTTCGGCACCACGAGGTCTTTGTCCCAAGACGACTCGGCGAAGATGTTCGAGGTCTTCTCAGCCGCGGCTGGCATTCACTCCAACATTGGTTTCGAACGCGACTACACGTATTGGGGTTTCTCCGGCTCACACACCAAGCTGATCCGAACAGATACCGCCCATTACGGGTATCGATCTCTCGGCTGGAAGCCGCTCTCGTCGACATCATTCGTCTATCAGACGGTGACGCTCAACACAGAACCAGGGGTCGATCTCACTCCCCGGATGAGTCTTCGGAAGTACACAGCGGGAACCACTACCGGATACGTGAGCGTCAGAATGAGAGTGAGAGGCAGAGACTACGCTAACCCGGTCGCCGGCTGTTTCTATCCGAATGGGCGGTACCAGAACACTGTCACCGCTCAGGAAGGGCAGTGGCACTACTCTTCGTGGGGCACCTACACCCCCACGACATCCTGGGTGAATCGCGATTTCCCGGATATGGACCTGCCGACTGGATATGACGCTTACGACATCCAGATTTACATTTACAGCAGTGTCAAGGCTGATGGGTCCTACAGGGAGATCGACATCGACAACGCCCGAGTCTGGGAGTCATGATGAAGTGGCAACACCTTTCCTCAACATCTGTCATCGTGGTATTGGTCGTGCTCTCCGCTTCTGCATGTGCGGTCCCGGCAGAGGAGATCTCGGATGTGTCTACCCCCTTGGACCCGTCGCCTGCTCCCTTGGAGGCGGCGGCGCTACAGCCGGAGGAGATGACTTCGGCTGCCCCGGTCTCCATCCCGGCGCATTGGGGGGACTGCCCGCCGGGAGTCTTCATCGATTTCCGACCGCTGTCGGAATGGTTTGGTGTTCCGCAGGCTGAGTTCTCGGCGGAGAAACTGCTGTCAGCTCTCGAGGAGGCCGGCCCAGTAGACAATGAGAGAGAAACGATCGACATCGGTCTCGAGGGTGCCGCCCGCCTCGGCAGCCCCGTGGGCGTCGACCACATCACCCTCATGGTCAAGGTCATACCCAAGATCACCGAGGCGGCTGAGATGGGAGCGTCCTTCCTCGTCCCAGTGTCGTCAGAGAGTGGACGGACACAGAACGTGACCGCGCTGTTTGACGACGGATCGGTGGCCTTCCTGTCCGACTGCAAGCGCGGCTTCAACGAGGTCGTAGCGTCGATAGCGCAAGAAGGAGGCTGGGACTCCCCGGCTGAGTTCCTGCGGGAGGTCGTGCTCGATCCGGATTCGGTGGAGGCCGCCTACTGGCGTACCGCTACCGTCGAACCGACACAAACGCCGGAGATACCCTGGGTGGAACGCGACCCGAACGTGCGGGCCATCGATCCGACCACCGACACCCCCGACGCAGTCATGGAGTCACTAGATGCGGTCTGGTGGCTACTCGAACTGCCCTCGAGCTGGGAGCCGTTCCCCGCCTCGGTGTGCACCAAAGTACCCACCCAAGGGTGGAACGAATGCGTTCCCCTCCGCTACAGCCATCCTTTGGCCTTTCTGCCCATCTACGTCGAAAACGGCCAAACACTAGAGATATGGCTCAAGAAGGAGCATGCCCGCGTGGGTGACCCACCGCTGGCGTGGCTCGGCACCATCTCGGCCGAGATCGTCTCCGAGGCCATCGGCGTCGGCGACGGAGGACTGGCCTTCTACGTGAGCAGCAACCTCAACCTCAGCCATCTCGACGACCTCATCGCCCAGGCAGACAGCAAGACACTGTTCTCCATTGCAGTGATTCCCTTCCAGGAGGCACAAGAGCGGTACGTTCGCTCTGCCCCCCAATCCACGGAGGTGCCCGAGAGCCCCGTACCATGAGGAAGCCTCCCGGCGGCGCGCCTGCAGCTGCGCGAGGGGAAACACGCAGCTAGGGCTGATATTGGGGTTTCGGCCCCTAGTGACATCCAACCGATTCCTCATCGAGCCAAGGGGAATCGGCCTGCGCAATACCCGGGGAGGTTCCCACCACGTCCCAAGCCACCCCAGATCAAACCCTTGACCAACATACGAGACTCAATCGGTGCTGGCAGGACATCGTCTGGAAGCACGCCCTGCTACCGACCGGGCAGGCCGTGGCAGTGCTTGTACTTGAGGCCCGAACCGCACGGGCATCGCTCGTTGCGCTTGACCCTGGTCGGCGTCTCCCTGGGTCGAGCAGGAATCTTGGCTGTGAGTTCGGCTCGCTGCTCGCGGGCCTCGAGCTCGCCCTCCCAAGTGTGGAGGCGCTCGTTCCACGCTCGTAGCCGTTCCTCGGCCGCCGCCGCATCCAGTTCTCGGCGGGTGACCTGTGCCTGACGTCTGGTCAGCTCCTCTTCAGCCTGCTCCGCGAACACCGGTGGGTGATCGCCGGTGTGATCACCGAACACGCTGGCCAGTTCCCGGTTGATCAGCGTCACTATGGCACGGCCCATCGAGACACCGGCTGAGTCGCAGTAGCGCTTCCATGTCGACCACTTCGAAGCCGTCACCGGCACGCGGACCATTCGGTCAGTCTCGTTCTGTCCGAGGCCGGCGAGGAGCTTGCGGTCGATCCTCGCCAGGACGCCCCGATCCAGTTCCATCACAGGCTCCCACGTCTACGTGTAGACATCGGGCAACTTGTCAGTGGTTTACCTTCGGGTGGGAGCGCCGGTTGGTGCTCTTGGAGACTGGTGATGGCCACGGTGA
>JARGFH010000107.1 GCA_029210695.1 Acidimicrobiia bacterium | reverse complement strand
TTCTCCCAGGTCAGAAGGCATTTTCTATGTCAATCCCAACCGTCAGACACCGATCAGACCGGTGGATCCAGGCTTAGGAGGACACCATGGCGAGCAACGAGGCCATAGTCAGAGCCGAGATAGATGCATCTGTGGAAGGGCGCACCGTCGTTGACGTTTTCGCCAGCAACGCGACCGAGCATCCATCCCGACCGGCCTTTCATTGGCGCGAAGGCGATGTGTGGAAGGAGCTCACCTGGTCGGAATATCGAACCCAAGTGCTCGAGGTGGCGGCCGGCCTCATCGACCTGGGAGTTGGTCGCGGCGACTTCGTGGCGCTGATGGCCTCCAACCGACCGGAGCATGTGATCGCCGACCTGGGTGTCATGCACGCGGCTGCCACGCCGGTGACGCTCTACTCGACGCTGGCGACCCAGCAAGTGGCCTACATCGGCGCCCACTGCGGAGCACGGGTAGCAATCCTGGAGAACCTCGAGTTCATGAAGCGGTGGGAAGAGGCGAAGCCAGAACTTCCGAACCTCGAATACATCGTTCTGATGGAAGGTGCCGAGAATTACGCGAACACCGACTGGGTTTTGTCGTGGGATGATCTGCTCGCCCGTGGCAAGGCTCGACTAGCGGCGACCCCGGACCTCGTCGACGCACGCAGTTCCGAGTTGACTCCCAACGACATCGCCACCCTGATCTACACCTCCGGCACCACCGGGACGCCGAAGGGCGTTGTAATAACCCACTACAACGTCCTGTGGACGGTCGAGTCGACAGAACGGACGATCAGCCTCCCGCGCCATCCCCGGCTCGTGTCTTTCCTACCGCTGGCCCATATCGCCGAACGGGTCGCCAGCCACTACCTGGGACTGCAGTACGTCGGTGAGGTCTGGTACTGCCCGGACATGACCCAGGTACTCGAGTACGTGCAGGAAGCCAAGCCCAACATCTTCGTGGCCGCCCCGCGGGTCTACGAGCGGTTCCAGGCGGGATTGATGGCGCGGTTGGAAGGCGAGGAAGGTCTGAAACGGACCCTGGCGATGGCGGCCATCAAAACCGGCGAGGAGGTCGTGCGTCTCCAACAGCAGGGGAAGCCGATTCCCTTCCTGACCGGACTGCGGCACAAGGTGCTCGACAAGATCGTGCTCACCAAGATCCTCGACGGACTCGGCATGGGCGAGGTGACCGTTGCCATCTCAACGGCCGCGCCGATTGCGCCCGAACTCCTCGAGTTCTTCCAGGGGATCGGCCTGCCGCTCTTCAAGCTGTGGGGGATGAGCGAGCTGAGCGGTCCCGGCACCACCAATCTGCCGGGGGCCAACAAGATCGGCACGGTCGGACGGGCAATCGCCGGTGGAGAGGTCAAACTCGCCGCCGACGGTGAGTTGATGATGACCGGAGGCAATGTCACCGCCGGCTACTTCAAGATGCCGAACGAAACTACCGAGACGTTCGTCGACGGCTGGGTGTTGACCGGCGATCTCGCCGAGATCGATGCCGACGGGTTCGTCTCGATCGTCGACCGTAAGAAGGAACTGATCATCACGGCCGGTGGCAAGAACATCGCACCGACCAAGCTCGAGGGTTTGATCAAGAATCATCCGCTCGTCGGCCAGGCGTGTGTGATCGGCGACCGCAGGAAGTACCTCAGCGCCCTCGTCGTGCTCGACGGAGACATGGCGCCGGCCTGGGCCGAACGGCAGGGGATTCCCTACACGGACATGGCATCGTTCTCGCAACTGCCGGAGATCCAGGCCGAGGTGCAGAAGGCGGTCGATGAGGCGAACGAACATGTCGCCAGGGTCGAACAGATCAAACGGTTCGTCGTGCTACCAAACGAGTGGACGCCCGAGAGCGAAGAGCTCACCCCGACGCTCAAGCTGAAGCGACGGGTGATCCACGAACGCTACGCTGAGGCGATCGAGGGTCTATACGTCTGAGTCGCTGATTCGAGGAGCCGTTCATGGAGTCGTACGAGGTCACCGCCACGATCAACGCCACACCTGAGGCCGTCTGGGCCGTCCTGGTTGACGCGTCCGGATACACCGGATGGGACTCCGGCGTCGAACGAGTGGAAGGCTCGATCGCGTTCGACAACAAGATCAAGGTCTACTCGAAGGTCAATCCGGGTCGTGCGTTTTCCGTGAGAGTGACAGGGCTGGATGTTCCCTCCAGTATGACGTGGACCGGCGGGATGCCGTTCGGGCTGTTCAAAGGGGTACGGACGTTCACGTTGACGCCCGAGAGCGAGACGGTGACGAGATTCGACATGCGCGAGGAGTACACCGGTCTGTTCCTGCAACCGATCTGGAGGTCGATGCCCGATCTGCTGCCCTCGTTCAAGCAGTTCGCCAAAGGATTGAAAGACAAGGCTGAACGGCCGGCGTGACGCAGGGTCGAGAACGAGTAGGGCCGGCCTTGGAACCACGTAGCCTGGCGACATGACCACCTGGTGGCAGAGCGCCGTCGTTTATCAGGTCTATCCGCGCAGTTTCGCCGATTCCGACGGTAACGGGGTGGGTGATCTGCGCGGCGTGATCGACATGCTCGACTACCTCTCAGACACTCTCGGCGTCGATGCCATCTGGTTGTCGCCCTTCTACCCATCTCCTATGAAGGACTTCGGCTACGACGTGTCGGACTTCTGCGACGTCGATCCGATCTTCGGCACGTTGGAGGATTTCGATGAGTTGCTGTCGTCCGCCCACGATCGGGGCCTGAGGATCATCATCGACCTCGTGCCGAACCACACCTCCGACCGGCACCCGTGGTTCATCGAGTCGCGTTCGTCACGGATCAACCCGAAACGCGACTGGTACGTCTGGCGGGATCCCAAAGAGGACGGGTCGCCTCCGAACAACTGGCTGTCCGGTTTTGGAGGCAAAGCGTGGAGGCTCGATGAATTGACGGGGCAGTACTACCTCCACTCATTCCTCGTCTCCCAGCCCGATCTCAACTGGCGCAACCCGCAGGTGCAAGAGGCGATGTTCGATGTCGTCCGGTTCTGGCTCGACCGCGATGTCGACGGCTTCCGGCTAGATGTCGCCCACTTGATCATGAAGGACCCTGAGCTGCGCGACAACCCTCCGGCCCCGTTTGTCGACGCCTCGTTCAAGGCGTTGGGTGAGTACGACGCACAACTCCACCTGTACGACAAGGGCCACCCGGACGTCCACCGGGTGTTCCGCGACCTGCGTGCCGTCGTCGATTCTTACCCGGGCGATCGGTTCACGGTGGGTGAGATCCACATCTTCGACTTCGATGAATGGGCGAAGTACTACGGAGACGACCTAGACGAGCTGCATATGCCGTTCAACTTCTCGCTCATCTGGGCGCCGTGGGACGCAGGCCGCTTTCGCCAACTGGTGGAGGCCGTCGAGGCGTCCGTCCCGGAGGGCGGCTGGCCGAATTACGTGCTCGGGAATCACGACGAGCGCCGACTGGTGGGAAGGTACGGAGCCGATCAGGCCCGGGTGGCGGCCATGCTCCTGCTGACGCTGCGGGGAACGCCGACGTTGTACTACGGGGACGAACTCGGGTTGACAAATGCGGAGATCCCGCGCGACCGGCAGCAGGATCCGTGGTCGCTGCAGGAACCCACCGTTGAGTCGCGGGACGGTTGTCGCACGCCGATGCCGTGGGATGGGTCTCCGACGGCCGGGTTTTCGCCGCCTGGGTCGGCCAAACCGTGGCTCCCGATCCCCGACGACCACCGGCAGCTGAACGTCGATGCCCAGTTCGAGAATCCCAGGTCGATGCTGCACCTCTACCGGCGCTTGCTGGAGTTCCGGCGCGGAAGTGATGTGCTCCGATTCGGGTCGTATCGCTCGCTCAGGACCGCTGAGGGCGTCTTCGCATACGAGCGTACGCTGGGCGCCGAGCGCCTCGTCGTGGCGCTCAACTTCACCGAGGATGAGCGAGTGGTTTCGACCGGACCAGGCGAGATCGAGGTCTCGACCGACATGGACCGGGATGGACCGGTGCAGAAGCGACTCATCCTGAGATCGCACGAAGGCGTGATCCTGCGGCCGGCGTGATGTGTCGGCCTGCCAAGAGCCCCCCTACCCCCGCCTGCCGGCGGCGGTACTTTCCCCCCTGCGGGGGGACCGAGGCCCCCCTACCCCCGCCTGCCGGCGGCGGTACTTTCCCCCTGCGGGGGGACCGAGGCCCCCCTACCTCCGTCTGCGGCGGCGGTACTTTCCCCCCTGCGGGGGGACCGAGGCCCTCTACCTCCGTCTGCGGCGGCGGTACTTTCCCCCCTGCGGGGGGACCGAAGAACTACCCAGTGAAAACCGTATGGGTCCAGGATCACCGAGCCTTCCAGCGCACGGTCGGTGAAGGCGTCGGTGCCCGACGGAATCTCTACCCCCGCACGGCGGTCGGCGAAGTTGACCGCCACGAATAGCGAGTCGTCTTCGTGGCTCAGCCGGAACGCCAGAACGGCCGAATCGGCCGGCTCGATCCATTCGACGGCACCCCGCCCGAAGGCCGGGTGGCGGCCTCTGGTGGCGATTGTCCGCCGCACCCAGTGGAGCAGCGACTCCGGATCGGCCTCCTCGGCGGCCACGTTCAGCGATGCGTAGCCGTAGACCGGGTCGGCTATGGCCGGAGCGTAGAGGGCATCTGGTGGGGCAGATGAGAAGCCGGCGTTCGGTGAGTCATCCCATTGCATGGGAGTACGGACGCCGTCGCGGTCGGGCAGGTCGAGGTCATCGCCCATCCCGATCTCGTCGCCGTAGTAGAGGAAAGGTGATCCGGGCAACGAAAACAGCAGCGCCAGCATCAGGCGGATCTTGCGGGGGTCGTTGCCCAGCAGGGGGGCCAGGCGGCGCCGGATGCCAACGTTCAGCGGGGCCCGGGGGTCGCGGGCGTACGTATCGAGCATCAGGGCCCGCTCTTCGTCGGTGACCATCTCGAGGGTCAACTCGTCGTGGTTGCGAACGAAGATGCCCCACTGTGCGACCGCCGGGATGGGAGGTGTCCCGGCCAGGATCTCCTGGACGGGAGTCCGGTCGCCGAGGGCCATTGCCATGTAGAGCCTCGGCATGAGCGGGAAGTGGTAGTTCATGTGGCTCTCATCCCCGTCGCCGAAATAGGCAACAGCCTCTTCGGGCCACTGGTTCGCCTCGGCCAGCAGCATGGTTCCCGGGTAGTGCTCGTCGATGTACGCCCGGAACTCCTTTAGGAAGGCGTGGGTCTCGGGAAGGTTCTCCCCATTGGTCCCGTCCCGCACAAAGAGATACGGCACGGCATCCAGCCGCATCCCGTCGACGCCCATCCCGAGCCAGAAGTCGGCGACCTCGTAGACGGCTTCCCCGACCGCCGGGTTGTCGTAGTTGAGATCGGGTTGATGCGAGAAGAAGCGATGCCAGTAGAAGGCGCCGGCTTCGTCGTCCCAGGCCCAGTTGGAGTCCTCCGAGAAGGTGAAGATGATCCGGGCCTCCGGGAATTTCGTATCGGTGTCGCTCCACACATAGAAGTCGCGTTCCGGGGACCCGGCGGGCGCCCGCCTGGCCCGCTGGAACCACGGGTGGTCGACCGAGGTGTGGTTGATGACGAGTTCTGTGACCACCTTCAATCCTCGTTGGTGGGCAGCTTCGACGAAGGTCCGGAAGTCGTCGAGGTCGCCGTAGCGAGGATCGATCGCCCGGAAGTCGGCGATGTCGTATCCGTCGTCCCGCAGAGGGGATGGGTAGAAGGGGAGCACCCAGATAGCGGTGACGCCGAGCGCGGCGATGTAGTCGAGCTTTGAGATCAAACCGGCGAAATCGCCGAACCCGTCGCCGTTGCCATCACGGAATGAGCGAATCGGAACCTCGTAGAAGACGGCGTCCTTGTACCAGTCGTATGGAACGGGCATTAGCGCATCGTAGATCCTGAGCAGGCCCATTGCTCGTCACCGGGGTGCATCGCCCGGTTCTTCTAGGTGGCTGCCGAAAAAGTGGCTTTCGGTGAGGTTGGTTGGCGGCGGGCCAGTCGTGGGTGATGCCGGAGACC
>JARGFH010000106.1:3623-6257 GCA_029210695.1 Acidimicrobiia bacterium | reverse complement strand
CAACAGTGGGTATTCCCTCTCAGGAGGTGGGGAATTTCAGTGAGCAGGTCTGGGGAGTTTCAATGAGCGTGGTCAGGGTCGGCTAGCAAATCGTCCACGAGCACCCATCCGGCTTCGCGGCCGCCGTTGGCTGCAGCCAGTTCAGACCGGTTGTCCGGCGCGCACGTGTTCCATAGCGCCCAATAGGCAGCGGATCTGGGCTCCCCACCATCATCGGAGGCTCGTGCAACCGGCGGAAGCTCGCTGATGATCACCGGGATGTCTGATGTTGCCGCAAGAGTGGTTATGACCTCATCCTGCGGCTCGAGCTGCGCCGTAGTCTGAGGATCTCCGCCAGAACAACCCACAAGCGCGACGACACTGAGCAACAACAGCACCACGGCGGCACTTCGCGACCCGCTCATTGTCATACTCATGCGCACCAAGTTACCCCTTGCCTCGAATGAAGGGGCCCGGCTGGCAGCCGGGCCCCTTCGGTTGGTATCCAACGGTGTGCTGCGCCTATGGGCTGCAGAGCAAACCGTTGTTGTAGTCGTCCAACAGCGTTGCCAGTGCATTGGCTTCGGCTGCCAAGGGGTCCTTCTTGTCGAAGTAGCTAGGAGGTTTGCCCTTACCGTCCCAGGCGGAATTTCCGTCCGGGTAGCCATTGAAGTCTATCGATACCAGCAAAGCGTCCGCATCTGCGACTGCGTCAACCACTGCGGAACAGGTCTCGGCGCCGGCGCCGAGGTTCAGCTTCGCTGCTAGCAACGCAGTTGCCATGTTGAAGGCTGGATCGCTTGCCATCTTGTCACCATCGCCGACAAGTGCCGGAACGCCGATCTCCCTCTTGTCGAGGATGTCGACCCCGATCTCACAAGTCGTGATCGCGAAGTTGCCGATCGTCGTTGGGATCAGATCGTCGAGCAGGAAGAAACCTTCCGTCGCGCCGCCGTTGGCAGCAGCGGTGTCCTGCTGACCGCCACCGGTGCACGTATTCCAGTTCTTCCAGTATCCCGGCGTGCGTGGCTCGCCACCGGGGAACCGGTTGTCGACGATGAACGGAAAGACGTCGCCCGCCGTTGTCGGTGCTGCGAAGTTCACACAGCGAGTGTCGTTGACGGCATCGGCCGTCCCGTAGTTGGGATCCGGGTCGTAGACCTGCAGCAGGCCGCTGCCTATGAGGTCAGCCTCTCCTCCAACAAACGGTAGGGTCTCGCCGGTGTCGATCACTCCGTTGCCGTTGGCGTCAACACCCCACTGCAGTGTCCAGCCGGCTGGTATGCCGGTTTCGCACATGGTGTAAGTGTCACCCATGACCAACGCGGTCTGGAACTCGAGCAGAGTCGGGGGCGTACTCAGCGTTTCGAGCGTCGTTGCACCCTTTCTGAGCTCAAAGGTCCAGGTCTTGTCGGCAGGCGTTGGTGCACCGTCGGTCAGCTTGAGCACGTCGACGAAGCTGGCTTCGCAAGTCACCGTGACCGATGCGTTGTCGGACAGGTTGTTGTTGTCACCTTTCAGCGTGGCTGTGTTCGGATAGTTATCGGTGTCAACACCGTTGGTGTAATCACCGCGATTGCTCGAACAGGTGAACGACTCGTTGTAGGTGAACGTCTGCGACGCCGAAATCGACGCCGGGAACCCTGATGGAGCCCGGTCATCATCCAACGTCACCGAGTCGTCACCGATCAGGTTCTCGGTGAACGACACGCCAGCAATCCCTGTCTGGTCAGCGTTACCGACCGCAGAGACGGTGGCTGTGTTCGACGTCGCCAAATCATCCGTTGGAGAAGCGGTATAGCTGCAGACCAACTGGCCGCCCGCCACGATATCGATCGGGAACGCCGCACCACAGTCGACAGACGCAACAGTCGTGTCGTTCAACACATCTGCAACACCGGTGACGGTCTGTGTAACAGCCGACGGGTTGCTGATCGTGATCGAACCGGTCACTGCATAGTTGTCAGACACCTCGGTCTTACCCACATACAACAACCAATCCGTCGGGAACGTGTCACCCGCTACACCGACATAGTCGGACACATCATTGCCCTCAGTATTGACGTTCTTCACCAGTTCCCAGGTCACGGTCCGGTCATACGTCCCGGCTGCAGTCTTAGCGACCGTCAACACCGGCAACGTGCAATCCAGCGTGATCTTCGCATCGTCGGACAGATTGATATTGCCGTTCAAGGATGCGGTGTTGACTACCTCAGCCGTATACGAACCATCCGTGCCATAAGCACTCGGATTCGTCGGGCAGACGAAGTCTTCCTCGAGTGTGAAGTTCGCATCACCGCTCACCGCCTCCGAGAAGGCCGCGAAACGATCATCCGTCAACGTCCCCGAGTCATCACCGATCAGGTTCTCGGTGAACGACACGCCAGCAATCCCTGTCTGGTCAGCGTTACCGACCGCAGAGACGGTGGCTGTGTTCGACGTCGCCAAATCATCCGTTGGAGAAGCGGTATAGCTGCAGACCAACTGGCCGCCCGCCACGATATCGATCGGGAACGCCGCACCACAGTCGACAGACGCAACAGTCGTGTCGTTCAACACATCTGCAACACCGGTGACGGTCTGTGTAACAGCCGACGGGTTGCTGATCGTGATCGAACCGGTCACTGCATAGTTGTCAGACACCTCGGTCTTACC
>JARGFH010000106.1:0-3526 GCA_029210695.1 Acidimicrobiia bacterium | reverse complement strand
CCAGTTCCCAGGTCACGGTCCGGTCATACGTCCCGGCTGCAGTCTTAGCGACCGTCAACACCGGCAACGTGCAATCCACATCAACCGAGGCCGACGCTGACAGGTTGATATTGCCGTTCAACGTTGCTGTATTGGTCTCGGTGAACGAATACGACCCATCCGTATACAAGCTTGCATCCGACGAACACGTAAACGTCTCATCGAACGTCACCGTGGTATCACCACTGATCGACTGCGAATACGAGAACCGCGGATCAGCCAACGTACCCGAATCCTCACCGATGGTGCCGCGTGACTCTGCGGCGTCATCGGAAGCGGTAGCGAACCGGTTCAGAGTTGGTCCGACCTGGAGCCCATCGCGGTTCACCTCGTAGTAGGCAACTTCGACCTCGTTGGTCGACGGCAGCGTTGGGGCTCCGTCCAGATCCACGCTGTATCCACATGTCACCGATGCCATGTCGAGGATGACGAATGGCGCGGGATTCGGACATGTGACATCCACTGGCACGACCCCGAAGAGATCGTCAACTGACGTGACCTCAAGGTCGACGCCGGAGTCGTTCGAGAGCAGAATCTCGCCGCTCGCTTGGTAGTTGACATTGGTGACTGTCTTGTCAGCCACAACCGTCCAGATCGACGAACCCGCATCCTCACCAGCATTACCACTGTGAGAAGCATCATCCACAGTCTTGGTCAGCGTCCAAGTGATCTTTTCCTCGTACGTGATGTCGAGTGTCTTGCTCACGTCCAGGATCGGGTACAACCGAACTGCGAACTCCTCGAATGTGGATGTGACATCCCAGTTCTCGGGGTCGGTTATGTCCGGCGGCAGCTCCTCTCGGGGCTCCGTGACGTAGAGCTCGCCATAGAAACCCAGCGCCACATGGTTGACGACGTAGATGTCACACGTCGTCGACCCGTAGAAGCACTCGGGATAAGCGTCGAACTCCGACTCGGGGATGAGGATCTGAAGATCGCCCTGACCCGAGCCACTCGAGTTCTCCTCAGTCGCTAGCACGTGGCCGTCGAGGTACCAGTCGGGAGTGCCCCAAATGGCATCGGGAGACGGCGCACTGGGATGGTTGAATCCTTCCTCGCCATACGGGTACGACGTGTCGATCCCGCCGTTGTTCGGATCGCCTATCAGCTCGACATCGAACGCCGTCGTCGACTGATCGAAGAGATAGAGTTCGAACGCATCGATCGAGATCTGCGCGTCGACGCCGCTGTTCGCTTCGTTGAAGTCCGCAATGAACTCCCGATAGTTGTCCGTTCCGACTTCGATCGAAGGTATTTCGCTCAACAGGATCGAATCGGTGAACGCGTTGTTCGGCGACACCTGGTCGAACTGCCCTCCACCCGAAACGACGTAGTCGCTGTTGTAGCCTGCTTCGTCACCGTCGTTGTCCTGGACCCGAAGGTAGGGGTTCAAGACACCCGTACCGTCGGATTCTGTGGTATCGAAGTATTCGAAGATTGCTCCGTCGTTGACCGTCACCGTGTTGTTGTTGATGAGGTCGTAGCTGTCGCCCGTCGCAAGAGCGATTCCCGCTCCTACCACCAGTAGCGCCGAAACCATCAGTCCAATACGAAATGCCCGGCGACTCTTTGGCGCGGCGTGCCGCGCACGATGTTTCGCCATAATGCCTCCCTCTCTGTTGTCCCCTTGTCATCAGGTAGGAGGCATGCCCCAAACACACCTAGTGTGGTGGGGCGTGAGGTCAATCAACTCTCGAACGCGTCATACGCTCGCGGTTGGTCCCCTCGCTTGTTCCCCTATCGATGACTCTTCCTTCTGTCGAAGCTACCAACGGACCACTGCTAGTGGCGGGGAAAGTGCCGGAGTGAGGTGACTATTCCTCAACGGTCAATTGTGGCTAGATATATCTGGCATTCTGCATATGCCCTGCAAGAGACCGACTTGTCGATCATCAACCGGCCGTGAGCCGCAGCGCATCGGCCAGGGTCAGTTTCGACTCATACAGTGCCCTGCCGACCACGACCGCCTCGTAGCCTGCGTCGCGCAAAGCGACGATGTCATCCAATCCGGCGACGCCTCCCGACGCTATTAGCTGCACGGCAGACACTTCCACCCTGATCTGGTCGAGCAGACCGGTGTCCGGCCCGGACATCATTCCGTCACGATCGATGCCGGTCGCGAGGATCCATTCGACGCCGTGGGCCTCCAGCGAGCGGCAGACCTCGACGACCGGACGCCCGGCTTCCTCCCACCCGGATCCCGTCGCTGAGCCGTCGCGGACATCGACGGCGGCAACGACTCGCTCTGGTCCGAATCGCTCGACGAGTTCTCCTGCGATCTCCGGACTCCACACCGCGGCGGTGCCGAGTACTACCCGCTGTGCTCCGGCCTCGAGTGCGTCGGCAGCTATGTCGGCCGTGCGGATTCCTCCCCCGATCTGGAACGGGATGCCGGCGGCGGACAGGGAGGCCCACAACGATCGATCGGGTTCCCCAAAGCGCGCTCCGTTCAGGTCGACCACGTGCACGAGGGTCGCTCCTTCGTCAACCCATGACTTCGCGACCGCGACGGGATCGGCGCCGTATGTCGTCACGTCGTCGAACCGGCCTTGTCGGAGGCGGACTACCGCTCCGTCCAGTACGTCGACCGCCGGAATCACTTGCATCTTCACTTCACCCTTCGTGTTCTTCTGTAGTTCTTCATCGCTAGGCCTTCTCCACTGCTCCGTCGACCCAGCCACTGTCTCGTCTGCCGGCGGGCCCCCCTACCCGCTGCTACGCAGCAGGTCCCTGTCGAAATGGGTAGATCCGGCAGAATCATCAGGTTTTTGCAGGCGGATCTACCCAAATCGATTTCCCCCTGCGGGGGGACCGATCGCTCATTCGCTTTCCGACTCTTCGTCCTACTCAATGCCCGGAACCAAAGCGCCATCACACGCTGCCCCCTCCGCCGGCAAGCAACAGCTTGCGGCCACCTCCCCCAGCTGCCGCTGGGAGAGGACACGTTAAGCGAAAGTGTGTCGGACTCAAACCGCGACAGAACACCCAAAGGGGGAGCAACCCTGAGGCCCTTCATCTCTCGCCTTCCTTGCCGCCACCTCCCCCAGCTGCCGCTGGGAGAGGACATCGTGTTGGTCTGCGCCGCTTCACGCTAAGTAGGTCTTCGTGGACTCCTTCGTCCGGTCGCCCCCTCAGTCCGGCCTCCGTCTCACCTGCCAGCGGGCCCCCCTACCTCCGCCTCCGCTTCGCTTCGGCGCAGGAACCTGTCGAAATGGATAGATCCGACAGAATCGTCAGACTTCGCAGGCGGATCTATCCAAATCGATTCCCCCTGCGGGGGGACCGACCGGATCCGCAAACCTCCCTCGCTTTCGTCCACCAGCGGGGTCCCTTCCCCCCTGCGGGCGGACCGATCGTTTCTCACAACTCTCCCTCGACTTCGCCGTGTGCTCCCCCTCGGCAGCCTTGCCTGTCGCTCGCCAGCTTGATGGGACCACCGGTTCGCCAGTGTGATGGGACCGGGTTGGGGTTCGGTCAGGTCCGGCGT
>JARGFH010000105.1 GCA_029210695.1 Acidimicrobiia bacterium | reverse complement strand
AGAGCCCTCCTCTACGCCGGAAAACCCAACTGGAATCTACTCGCCACCATCACACCCCGCTGAAATCCGATGAGCCCTGAAAGGCCGGTCAGGTAGGCGGCGTCGAAACCAGCATCGACGAGATGGGCAAGCGTGTCATTGCGGATGGTCGGTCCTGGCGCCGGCATTGCCTTCCCGTCGGCGGCGGGTCGGTACACCTCGTTGGTAGCGATCTGACGGGCCTCTGCCTCCAGGACTTCCCGCACCGAGGTGACGCGGCGCATGCCGTCGACCCAGCCGAGGTGAACGATAAGGTCGACCGCGTTGGCGATCCACTTGTTGGAGGTTTCCTCATCCAAGCCCGCTTCCGCCGTATACATGCCGAGGCGGACGATGGCCCCCTTGGAGGAGTCGGCGTGAATGCTGGACATGGAACCGTCGTTGCCCTGGGACATGGCCCGCAACATGTCGACGACTTCGATTCCGCGGATCTCACCGACGATCACCCTGTCGGGGTTCTGGCGCAGGGTCGCTCGTACGCAGTCGGCCAGTGTGGCTTCGCCTCGGCCTTCGATGTTGGCGCCCCGACGTTCCCACATGACCTGGTCGGGGTGGAGGTCTGTGAATCGGTCCAGCCCGATCTCGAGGTTGTCCTCGACGGTCACCACCCTTTCTTCCGGGGGGATTTCGTTGAGTAGGCATCGCAGCATCGTGGTCTTGCCGGTGTTCGTCCCTCCAGCCACGATCAGGTTGAGCTTGGCTCGCACCGCCGCCCCGAGAAACTCCGCCAATCCTTCATCGATCACTCCGAGATCAATCAGGTGTTTCAGGCGATAGATGCTGAAGTCGTGGCGGCGGATCGTGATGGCCGGCCGACCAGTCAGACCCATCACCGCATGCAAGCGTTCCCCGCCGGGGAGTTGGAGGTGGAGCTCCCAGGACACCTGGTCCCAGCGCTTCTCAGACCTACCGATTCGCCGGGCAGCGGTGGAGACCATTTCGATCAGGTCCCGGTCCGAGTCGGCGGCCGGTTCGCCCCGGACCTTGGTGCCGTCCCGGTATACCAGCCACACGTTGTCACAACCGTTGACATGGATATTCGAGACGTCCGGGTCGTTGATGTAGGGCTGGAGACGCCCAAGTCCGTGGACTCGATCGAACACCGCCTCAGCCAGGTCGGATTCGGCTGAGGCGTCCAGTGGGGTCTGACCGCTCCGGTAGGCGTCCTCGGCGAGACGCGCCAGTTCGGCGGCGATCAACGAGCGAGTCAAGGCCTGTTCGTCTTCGACGCTCAACGGATCACTCCCGTCAAGGGTCCGGAGACGCTCAGACAGCTTCTCGGCCACCGTCCGGTGTAGCCGCCGCCCGAGGTCGCCGTTGCCGCTCACGAACCGGCCTCCCGTGCAACCTCCGCCACCCGGATCGCCGGCGCCGAACCGGACTCCTCGCCGACATCGGGCCCAGTAGCGGGTATCGCGAGACGGTCTGCCAGAGTTCCCACCGATCGAACCAGCGGGGACCGGCGCAGGTCACGCACCGCACCGTGCGTACCGGTCAACACCCCTGCAGCACGAGGATCCCAGGCGATCACACCCGCCACCGGAACACCCAAGGTGCCGGTCACATCATGGGCCCCATAGGGCTGGTCACCGACCAGCAGCAGGCTGGCATCCACTCCCGAGTGGCGAAGCGACCCGACACGGTGGGCTGCAGGTCGAAGCTGATCCAGAGTGGAACGCGTCAACACCATGAACGCACCTGCCCCAAGAAGGGGACCGACCGCAGGGAAACCCGAAGCCAACCGGCCACAGTCGACAATGACGTCAACAGCGCTGTGGGTAGCGGACCAGGCCGCCAGAGCTCCCGCGAGATCCCGCAACACAGCATGAGCCTCATCCGCCGAGGCCGGACCGACCAGCACCCGAACCCCACCCGGAAGCTGTTGCGCATGCTGCCAGACCACGTCGTCATCGAGGCCTCGACGCCCCACAGCCGCCAACGAAGACAATCCAGGTGTATCGCCCAGACCGTATCGGGCCGCGATCACCCCACCAAACGGATCTGCTTCAACCAACAGGCCGCGGCGATGCTCCGGCCACGTAGCTGCCAACGCCAGCGCCGTGGTCGTCACACCGGAGACCCGTGGGCAGAACCCAGGCACACCAGGCTCACCCGTCCACCCCCGGATCCGCCACGAGGACCAGCCGAACCCGGCCGGCAGCTGCTGCCCTCGCCACCTCTGAAGCCGCCTCGGCGCTCATACGCAGCGAGACGAACCGATCCCCCTGCGTACCCAACTCAGCGACATCGAACACTTCCGCCGACGCAACCACCGTGTCGGCCGCTGCGTCGCCTGCCTCGGCCGACACGGGATCAATCAGAACCACGTCAACTCGATCACCGGGCGCTAACAACGGAGTCGGATACTCCCCAGGCGAAAGCGCCAAGCCGACAACACCCTCCCCGGCGTCGAGGAGACTCCGGGAGACGAAATGGGCGGGCGTAAGAATCGTCCCCGCCTCCAGATCGGCCACAGCCGTCAACCCCACCAACCCGGAGGCAGCCTCCGACGACAGCGTCGCGATCGGATCATCGGTCGCCACATACACCACCATCAGGTCACCCGACCCAACAACCTGACCCCTCTCCACCGGCTGGGCCAGGGCCAACACCGGCTCACGGGCCGCGGCGCGCGAGAACAGCACTACCGCCACCAGCGCACTTATCGCCACCAGGAACATGGCGATCAATAGCTGGGGTACCTGCACCTTGCGACGTGGCGGCTCCAGCCGGAAAGGACCGGCTTTGCCTTGCCCGTTCCCAGATGGGTCCGTCCGCCTCGTCGATGGGCTCGTGGCGCTCCGGTTCACTTCAGCCTCCCGTCTCCACCGCTTGGATCTCGCCGACCGCCACCCCAAAGGCAGCAGCCAGATCGACGGTGCCAAACACCCCTTGGTACACGTCGTTGATCCACCACTCGAACTCCCACGTCACCGTCACCGACGCCTCGAAACGCCCCTCCGGCTCGCCATAGGAGCTGTGCTCGTAGGTGTACGAGCAATCCGAAGCGTCCTCCGACAACCCCGAGGTCCACACCACACCCGGTCCCAAACAGGTAACACCGCCCCCATCGCCCATCACCCAACGGGCATGAGTCGGCGTTGCCCACACGGTCACCGTCGTCAGGCCGCGACTCTCAGAGACCTCAATCGGCGACCAGACCGCCGCATCGAGCCACAGCCAGGTTCGAACATGCACGAACGCTTTCTGCGAAAGCGGCGGACTCGTCCGGGGCTCGGGCGAAGGAGGCTCAAGACGTGCGGCCACCTCATCACGCACGTTCTCCGCTGAAACGCCCGCCGGCGCATCTACGGCATAGTCGTATACGTAGGCCGACATTCCGTCCCGCCAACACTCCACGTGCAACCAGCGGTACTCCCCCGCCATGTCAAGACCTAGATCAGCGATATCCGCCGATGTCAGGTTGCCGGTGAGGCGACGCTCGACCGTGTCGCCCCCCTGATACACACCGACAACATCGGCGCAGTAGACGCTCCAGAGTCCGTGGACAGTCACCCCGCTGGATGAGCCTGGAGAGTTCTCATCGCATTCGGCGACCACTTCTCCACCCCGGTCGTCGATCTGCCCGCTTCCGGAACAAGCCTGACCAAGGGCGGGCGGCGACGAGCCGACGAACGTCGAAAGCACGATGACGAACGTCAGTACTAGACGGAGGGAAGTCCTCGAATGGTCGGCGCAAACTCGCATGCGAAATCCACCTGTCCTTGTAGGTCCGAAACTTTCCAACGCCCACCGTCGAGCACCATGAGTGCAGATCGAAGGTTCCGCTGACCTTCCCGCACGGGCGGGTCGCCGGGAAGGCGCTCGTTGGTGTCCACGTCATATAGGCCGAAATCCAGGGCGGGTTCGAAGCAGTCGAGGATCACAATCTCGGTCGGACTCCGGACCTCGATCACCTCCGGATGCGTAGTGGGACGACCTCGGAGAGCAATTCCCTCGGCCTGGTGTTCCTGGAGCAATCCGATGATGAAGCTCCTTTGGGGCTCCACGAGCACCTGATCGAGGAGAGGGCTATCGGGATTGGGCGGGTCCCAGAACCCGACCTGCGCTTCGTAGTAAGCCCCATACCCGGCGATTGCCGCGCCAGCCATCTCCTCGGGTACACAACCACCACCACTCGGAATCCGAACAGCGTCAACGACCCAGCCCTGCTCAGTCAGAAGCAGATCCGCCTGGTACCAGACACCAACGGTGTCGTTGAGGGCCGGCGAAAGCAGCACACAATCCTCGATAGAGGCCCGATCCGGATTCAAGCTGGTAACCGTGGCGTGGAGCACAACCTCGGTCTCAACCGGACCAAGCCCCGAAGAGCGCTGACGCTCGAAAAGGACGAGAGCACCATCGACCACGTCCGGGGAAGCGACCGTATCGAGAGGCGCCCGATCGAGATCATCCGAGGCCCGCACCTCCACCCACGCATCCCAAAAAGCGCTCCATCCGTCGACCACATCTTCAGTGGGTGGAAGCGTCGACGTCACTGCAATCAACGTCGACGAACTCGTTGAAGTCGAAAGTGGGCCCGAAGATGTGGACGTCACCGGTGGAATCGACGACGTTGTCGTTGACTCACTAGAGCCCGAGGTGCAGGCACTCAAGACCAGCAACGCCGCCATAGCAACGCCCGCAACAGACGGCGGCCGGGTCAGGCCGCAGAAACCGATTGACCAGCGTCCACAACTCAAACGGCTACCCCTCACTCCCAGTAGCCGTTCCCACCCTACGCGTCTGAAAACGCAGTTGTCGGAACAAACTGGGAAAGACATCTCATTATCCACCTAAGGGGCACCTTCGAACACGTGACGCGACGACCCTGTCAGAAACCCTCCAACTGCCCGAAGGACAGACCTCACACGAGTGAACGACATCGTCATACCAAGACGATCGCGTCCAACCCTGTCAGCAGAGTGTCAGTAGCCCTGTCAGTAACCCTGTCAAAAACCCTCCAACGCCGAAACCCCTTGGTCCGGAGCGGGAGACAAACGTTCTGGCCCCGCTGCCTTCACATGTATCCGAAAGACGTCGAAATGGCATTCAGCTGACAGGGTCGGCGCGCACGATGGTGCCATGGATCGACTCGATCAATTGCTGACAGTGAGAGAGCTCGCGGTCTACTTGGACGTGCCGGTAGCTACCCTCTACGCATGGAGACACCGCCGACAAGGCCCTCCCGGCTTCAAAGCAGGTAGACACCTCCGGTATCGACTCGGCGACGTCAAACGATGGATCGCCGAGCAACTCCAGGAGACCGGCACCCTTCCTCGGCGCTAGGGCATCGTTGGACCAGCCACCCGAACCATCGGGTGGCGTAGTCGTGCATACTGGGAAACGGTATTGACCGGGCGACCGCGAGGTGAACATGGCGAGGGGCGCAATCGATCGACGTGGGAACGGCCGCTATCGGGCCCGATACGAGGGCCCTGATGGCCGGTGGCACAGCCGGACATTCGACCGCAAGACAGACGCTGAGAAATGGCTTACGGATCAGCTGGCAAGGGCTAATCGTGGCCAGTGGATCGATCCAAACGGCGGACTCATTTCATTCGCCGACTACGCGACCAGTTGGCTCATGGCGAAGTCGCGAATCAAACCGAAGACTCGGGAGGGATACCGGTCGCTGCTCGAATCACGCATCCTTCCGACTTTGGGTCGAACCCGACTCGCGACTATCGATCGATCGATGGTGGGCTCCTGGGTGCGTTCGATGACGCAAGAGGGCCTGTCGGCATCGCGGATCCGCCAAGCCCACCAATGCTTGGCAGCGATTCTCGAACAGGCTGTCGACGACGGAGTGATTGGGCGAAATCCGGCAAGAAGAGTCGAGCTGCCCCGACTCCGCGAACCGTCCCACCGCTACCTCACAGCCGAACAGGTGACCCGATTGGCTGAGGCGATGCCGAGCGGCCAACACAAGACAATGGTATATGTGCTCGCATACGGAGGCCTTCGATGGGGCGAACTAGTGGCACTACGCCGTGGTCGGGTCGATGTTCTCCGTCGCAGGCTCCAGATAACACAGTCCGCAACGGAAATCGCCGGACGCCTCGATTTCGGAACGACAAAGAACAACCAGTCGCGAACCGTTCACCTTCCGGCCTTCGTTTCCGAGTTCTTAGGCCGGCACTTGGAGGATGTCGAAGACGCTCCGGGAGCACTGGTGTTCACCGCCCCACGCGGAGGGCCACTCCGGTACCCGAACATGAGAAAGGCCGTCTGGGATCGTGCGCGCGAGCAATCCGGCGAGGATCTCGTCGATATCACACCCCACGACCTGCGTCACACGTGCGCGTCGCTGATGAGAGCGGCAGGTGCGGATGTGAAAGCCATCCAACAGCAGCTCGGTCACCGCAACGCAACCGTCACGTTGAACACCTACGTGCACCTTTTCGAAGGTGATCTCGCCGAATTGATGGACCGCCTAGACACCCACTCCACGACCGGATCGCGTCCTGAGCGCGTCCTGGGC
>JARGFH010000104.1 GCA_029210695.1 Acidimicrobiia bacterium | reverse complement strand
ATCAGTGGTGGACCCGACCAGGAGGGGGTCAAAATTCGAGCGGTGATAAAGGGTCAGTATTCACCCGGTGGCGACAGTGATGATCGCCACGCTGGCGCCTGCCCCAAGCGCAGCCGACTCGGCTGATTCCCTGGCGACGTCCCCATTCGATTCGACCGTCGTGGCCAAAGGTTTCGACAATCCAATTGCTCCATACCCGTGGAATCTGTCCGGCGTCTCATCCATGCGCGGAGTCTCCTGGTCGTAGCAACCTGATGAGCTCATGCCGGTCACCGAGCGGCGCGCATTCGATCGAACCGGCGAAGCCCCGAATCAAGATACGCCCCAACACCGTCGGGCTGGAGACATCCGGCCCGACGCCGTTTCACGATCGTCCGGGCCATGTCGGCTTCATCCCCGGCGCATATATCTCGCCGTCACGACCGCACGAATTGATAACTAGTCACCTCGAGTGAGTTGGGAAGGGTCACCAAGTTCGTGCGCAATCCGGCCGATACCTCCTGCAAGGAACCAGAGACACCGGGAGTTCATCATGAGCGGAGAAGTGATCCTCCGATTGGGACGGGCAGTCCTCAGGCCAGAGCAGTAGGCGAAAGTACCGATGACAGACAACCCGCCGAGACGAGAGACGAACCGGATGTCCGGTTCGATGCGCGTGTTGTTGCTGACCCTGGCCGTGGCGGTTGCGGCGCTACTGGTCCATCTCATCGTCGCCGACTGGGAACCCCTGCCGGATACAACGAACCTGCACTGGTGGTTGCTGGTTCCGGCCGTATACCTCTCGGAAATCACAGTCGTTCATTTCCGCGGTCGGCGCGACGCTCACTCCTTCTCGATGAGCGAGATACCCCTCATCTTCGGCCTGTATTTCTTTGCGCCCGGCGAGATGATGCTGGCAGTGCTAATCGGGAGCGCGCTCGTGCTTTCGATTCACCGGCGACAACCGCTCCTCAAACTCCTCTTCAATGTATCGCAGTTCACGCTCGTTTTTGGCGTTGCAGCAATCGTATTTCGCCTCATCATCAGGCTGGGCGACCCACTTGGGCCGGCCGGATGGGCGGGAGGGTTGCTCGGAGCGCTCGTCTCTCTGATCGTGGCGATGGGATTGGTCAACCTGGCCATATTTCTGGTTTCAGGGTCGTTCCGCCGACCGGGACTGGCCGAAGTCGTCTGGCTCAGCACGCTGGCCACGATGATGAGCGCCAGCCTGGCGCTCATCGCAGTCACCATGGCCAAACTCGCACCCGGAATGGCGTTGCTCTCACTCATCCCGCCGGCGGTCCTCTTTCTTTCCTATCGGGCCTACATGGGCCAGCGGGAGCAGCGCACCCGCCTTGAATCGTTGTACGAGGCGACCCGCGTCCTGCATGAGACGCCTGAGATCGAAGAGGCGATGCTGGTGGCAGCTGAGCGAGCACGGGCCATGTTCCAGGCCGAATACGCGGAGATCACTTTGTTCTCAGGCGACACGCATGAAGCCGCCTACCGCACCAGGGTGGGGCCGGCCGACGACCGTTTGGCAATGACGCTCATCAATCTCGACCATGAGAGATCCATCTGGCACCCGATCGCCGAGGCACAAACGACGCATATGTTCGCCAAGAGTGAGCCGGAGATCATCCGCCCGGTTGGGTGCCCGCCGATTCGCGAGGGTATTGCCACTCCCCTGTTTGTCGATGATGCCGTCGGCGGAGTGCTCCTCGTTGCCAACAAACTAGATGACGTGAGCAAGTACAAGCAGCGTGACAGCCGCCTGTTGGAGACTTTCGCGAGGCAGGTCGCCGTCTCACTCGAAAACGGCAAACTCGTCGACTCGCTGGCCAGCCTCACCGAACTCAAGGAAGAACTGAAGCACCAGGCACTCCATGATTCACTCACCGGTCTCGCCAATCGAGCCAACTTCTCGCTCAAGGTGACTGAGGCACTCGATGCGATTACTCCGGACGCATCCGTCGCCGTGATGTTCCTAGACCTCGACGACTTCAAGAGCGTCAACGACAGCCTCGGCCATGCAGCCGGAGATCAGCTGCTGATCGAGGTGGCTGCCCGCCTCCAGGCAGTGTGCCGTGCCGACGACGAGGTGGCCCGGATCGGGGGCGATGAGTTCGCGGTGCTCGTCCCGGTCGCAAGGGATGAGGCAGGTGTCGAAGCGCTGGCGACGCGGATGGTCGAATCACTGAACATGCCGTTTGCCATCGAGGACCGCCAGGTCGTCACCAGGGCCAGCATCGGCGTCGCTTTCGCCCGTCCCGATGACGGACCGCGGGAGCTTCTGAGCAATGCCGACGCAGCCATGTACGCAGCGAAGCATCAGGGCAAAGGAACCTACCGGACCTTCGAGGAGTCCATGCACGAAGCGGTATCGAAAACCCTCGAGCTCCGCGCCGCCCTCCAGTCGGCCCTGCGTCTGGATCAGCTCGATCTCCACTACCAGCCGATCGTCGACATCCACTCAGGTGTCATCGCCAGCTTCGAGGCGCTGATGCGGTGGAATCATCCGGAGCGTGGCGTCATCCAGCCGAACGAGTTCATCCCCTATACCGAGGAATCCGGCCTGATCGTTACGCTCGGCGAATGGGCCTTGACCAAAGCGTGCGGCGATGCGCAACGCTGGCAGGCAGCGCACCCTGAGTCCACGGTTGGGGTCACCGTGAATTTGTCCCCAAAGCAGTTGCAGGAAGCGAATATCGTCGATCGAGTCCGCTCTGTCCTCTCGGAGACCGGCCTCGACCCGGACCGGTTGACACTCGAGGTCACCGAGAACGTCGTCATGCATACGGCCGTCCATCGCCTCGAACAACTGAAGGCGCTCGGCATCCATCTCGCCATCGATGATTTCGGAACCGGCTACTCCTCATTGAGCTACCTGGATCGCCTGCCAATTGACATCGTGAAAATCGATCGATCCTTCGTCGAGCGTCTCGGGCATGGCGAAACCTCGCTGGTCCGCACCGTGCTGACGATCGGCAACTCGCTCGAACTCGGCTCCATCATCGAAGGAGTGGAAACCCGGGATCAGCTCATGAGGCTGCGGCAACTGGGGTGCCGGCACGTCCAGGGCTTCTACCTCTCTCCCCCCGTTCCAATCGACCAGGCGATCGACCTCGTTCCCCACCTGTTACTCGATCCGTCCGCGCCGGGTGCAACGGTCACCCGGCTTCGCACCGGGTAGTCCCTGTACCCGGCCACCCGGCGGAGTCGCCACACCGCCGACTCCGCCCGCCGTCATCTGCGAGCGCTACTACGCTTCCTGCCGAACGCCCGCGTAGCTCAGGGGATAGAGCAACTGCCTCCTAAGCAGTAGGTCGCAGGTTCGATTCCTGCCGCGGGCGCCGAAAGGAACATCCAATGGTCGCCTACGAACGACTTTCATCCCTAGACACGTCGTTCCTGGCTCTGGAGACCCCCGAGCTCCACATGCACGTGGCCGCGGTCGGCATCTTCGAAGCAGGGCCGCTTCGACGCGCCGACGGCGGCATCGATATCGATCGAATTCGTGCCTTCGTCGCCTCCAAACTGCAATACGTTCCCCGGTACCACCAGAGACTGGCGTGGGTTCCATTCGAACGGCATCCCGTTTGGGTGGACGACCACGAGTTCGATCTGGCCTTCCACGTCCGCCACTCCAGCCTGCCGCGGCCCGGCACCGACGCGCAGCTCAAGGAACTCGTCGGCCACCTCGTTTCTCGCAACCTCGACCGCGCCAAGCCCCTCTGGGAACTATCCATCGTTGAGGGCCTCGAGGATGATCGATTCGCATTGATTGCCAAGGTGCATCACTGCATGATCGACGGACTGTCGGGGGTCGATCTCATGGCGGTCATGTTCAACGTCATCCCGACCGAAGACATCGAACCGACCGCCGAGTGGAAGCCGCGCCAGGCTCCTTCGGGTGCCGAACTCGTCGCCGCAGAGACCGGGAGGCGACTGCGCAATTCAATCGATCTGGTCAAAGATCTCGGACGGCTGGCCAAAGACGCGCAGCAGTTGACCGGCGAAGCAGGACGACGGTTGCGAGCCATGACTCATTCGCTCGGTTCGGGATGGCTCAGCGCAGCCTCACAGACTCCACTCAACCACCGCATGAGCCCGAACCGCCGCATCGACTGGCAGGTCACCGACCTGACCCAGGTCAAAGCAGTCAAGAACGCGCTCGGCGGGACCGTCAACGACACGGTGCTCGCCATCGCCGCGGGAGCGATCCGGGAGTTCCTCATCACAAACAGGGACTTCCCGGTTGACGATCTCGACTACCGGGTCATGGCACCGGTCAGCGTTCGCTCTGCCGATCAACGGGGACAACTCGGCAACCAGGTCGCCATGTGGCTGGTCTCACTGCCTCTCGAGGAACCCGATCCGGTGAAGCGTCTCCGGCGGATCCAGCAGGAAACCAGAACCCTCAAGGAGACCGACCAGGCATTAGGCGCCTCCAGCCTGGTCCAACTGAGCGCCGGCGCTCCGAGCACCCTCGTGTCGATGGGAGCCAGATTGGCTGCCGGAAACATCCGGCCCTTCAACATGACGGTCACCAACGTACCGGGGCCACAATTCCCTCTCTATCTGCTTGGATCGCGCTTGCTGGTGCAGGTGCCCCTCGTGCCCCTCTGGGCTGAACATGGGCTCGGCCTGGCCCAGTTCAGTTACAACGGATCGCTGACCTGGGGTCTCAACGCCGATCGAGACCTCGTCCCGGACGTCCGCAGCTTCGGCGAGGCGATCCAATCATCGCTCGACTCGCTGATCGACGCGCTCTGACGTGACCGGGCCGGGCGCCGCTCCGAGCTCAAAGCCGATCCGGCGGCCGACGGCGACCCATATTCGGGGTTTGGTCGGCGTCTCGTTCATCTCGTTTTCCTCGACCCTCGTCAAGCTGGCGGATTCGTCACCCAACACGGTCACGTTCTTTCGCGCAATCTACGCGATTCCGCTCCTGGTCCTCGTGTGGGCACCCCGGCGAGCCAAGGATCTGAGAACCCGTCGGGCACGAGCCATGGCCATCGGGTCTGGTTTGATCCTGTCCGTCGACCTGATGCTCTTTCATGCAGCCATCGACGCCATCGGAGCGTCCCTCGGCCTGGTGCTTGCCAACCTCCAGGTGTTGTTCGTCGCCCTGGCGGCCTACCTCGTGTATCGGGACCGGCCGAGCCGGGCGGCGCTCGTCGCTCTGCCTGCCGTCCTGGTGGGAGCGGCGTTCCTATCCGGTCTCGGACGTATCGACAGTTTCGGAGACGACCCGGGGCGGGGCGTGCTGCTCGGAGTTGGAGCGGCGATGGCGTACGCGGCGTTTCTAATGACGTTCCGTTCTGCCAACACCTCGCCCGCTCCGCCCGCCGGTCCGCTGCTCGACGCAACCGTCGGGGCTGCTGCCGGAGCACTGCTGCTCGGCATCTTCGACTCCGGGTTCGACCTCGTTCCCTCCTGGCCGTCCCACGGGTGGCTGGCGCTGATGGCATTGACCGTGCAAGTCGCCGGATGGCTACTCATAGGAGCCACGCTGCCGCTGCTGCCCGCACTGGCAGGATCATTCTTGATCCTCCTGCAGCCGGTGCTGGGGCTCGTCTGGGGCACCACGCTGCTCGGGGAATCGATCTCGGTTCTGCAAAGTTTCGGCGTGCTGTTCATCCTTGGGGGCATTGCCCTCGTCACGGTGCGCGGATCCGTCCGCGGAGCGCGACAGCCGTCACACGACCCGGGGTAGGTGGTCGGCGATTCGACCAAAAAACCGGGAACGCGGCACGGCATCGGCGGCACCGAGGCTCATCGCCCGCTGCAGACCAAGGTCGTCCACGTGCGGCCCGTAGACAATCACCCGAACGCCCGCGCCGGCGAGAATCCGGACCACCTCATCGACATCTGGGCTCTCGAGGTCAACGAACGCCACCGGCGGTTTCTTTCCCGTCATCGCCTTCCCGACGAGTTCGACATTGCGAAGGAGGAACACGTCGAACCCGGCCCCATGAAGGGCCGTTTCGATCTTGGACCGATCCATCAGGTTGCGGGTGTAGACCCCCGCCAGGGGTCGCCGCACCTGTTGTGCCATCGCTTGTGCCTTCGCCGCGCCCCAGGCCAGGTGGGCTCTCCAGGCATCGGAGGTCAGCTCCTGGGATGAGGCAGGAGCCAGGCCGTAGATGTCACCCGGAAGAGCCGCGACGGCCACTCGATCCCGGATCAGGGGCGGTACTCCTGCCGCGCTGAGGGCCGCCGTCGGGAAACGGGCTGCTTCCTGAAAGACTTCGAGTGGGCTGCGGGTCTGCTGCGAGAACGGGAGTTCGAGGAGTTCCGTCAACGTATCGCGCAACCATCCTTCGCCCTGCGCGAGCGCCTGTTCGACTCCGTCCGTCAGGGCCAAGCCCCCGGCCGCCAGACGTTCTTCCATGGTCGGCCGGTAAACGGAAGTGAATTCGGTCAAGAGTTGCCGGGCGATGTCGGTCAAAGGCATGGAAGGAGGGTAGCTAGTCGCGAGTCGCGGGTCGCGAGCAAGAGGTTCTGGGTTGTAGGTTCTAGCTCTAGTGGTCTGTCGCGGATTCAGTGATCTGGTTGAGGGCGGCTCGTCCTCGTTTGACTTTGGCAATGATTTCTTCG
>JARGFH010000103.1 GCA_029210695.1 Acidimicrobiia bacterium | reverse complement strand
GGACGATCCCCGCTGTGGCAGGGTTCGTGGCACTGCCTACCCCGGTCATCAAATAGCAGACAGACCACTAGGTTCTGCGGGGACTCTGGCGGTGCAGGCCGAGGTGCGGTTTACGAACCCGCACGGCTTTCTCAGCCCATGCCTTCTTTGCAGATAGAGCGCAGCCGGACGGCCAGAGAGTCATCTCCCGACAGGCCGGCACGGTCGAGCGGGCCGCGCCCCCACAGCCAGAGATCGAGGTCGGCGGCAGAACCCCTGATCACGGCAGTTGGGGCCAGCTCGGCGGCGATTGTGATGAACGAATCGAGATCGTAGGAGGTTCCGGTGACGGGGGAGGTGCCGCTGAACCGGCCGAACCGAACGTTCCACGCCTCCGGTCGGTCAACACATTCGATCCTGGCGACGTCTGCGCTTGGATCGAAAGCGCCCCAGGGCGGATACCCGCCGACGTAGACGGTGAGCACTTCGTCGATTCCGTCCGCAGCCAGTTCGGCGTCAATCGGTGAGACGGCCCCGAGCCCTTGCTCGGCATCTACCCGGTGGATCAGCGTTTCGTGGGCCATTCTCCGGTACCAGAACCCGACGGACTGGTCGGGTGGATACCAGGTGAACACGTGCTCGGTCGGGTTTGCCGCGCGCAACGTCTCGAGGAGTTCGTCTAACCCGCTCCGGTACCAGGAATCGACGTCCGAAGTCGGCGCATCCACAGGATCGGGATTCTCGAGAAGGCGGCCACGCACGATGCTCGTCTTGTGGCGATGAACGATCCCGGTGTGTTCGACGACATCTCGAACCAACCAACCCGGGCAGCAGGGAACATTTGCATCGAGGCCCGAATGAGCGGCTGCCTCGAGGAGTCGGCCGTCGGATTCGAGATGCATCAGATAGGTCGACCAATCCATCTCTGTCAACCTAGCCGGGCCGGCCGGCTCGTGTTGTCCGAGCACCTGCCCCTCGCCTGTTGCGACCGGCACGTTCTCGAGTGTCCTCGCTTCGCCTAAGATCTAGCCGCATACACCCGGCCCTGTCGTCCAGCGGTCTAGGACGCTGGCCTTTCAAGCCGGTAACGCGGGTTCGAATCCCGTCGGGGCTGCCACGTTGAGACCCCCACCGAGGTGGGGGTCTCAACGCGGGCGCCGGACCACCCGGGCGATGCGCGGAGGGACGCTCAGAAACTCCGTTCGATTTCTGCGGCCAGCGACGAGTTGTGGCTCTTGCGCTGGGCATCCAGAACCGCGATAGCCGTCAGGTTGACGATGTCGCCCACTTCGGCATCCCGTTGGGCAACGTGCACCGACTTCGACATGCCCGTCAAGATCGGACCGATCACCTGGGCGTCCGCCAGGTGATGAAGCAGCTGGTAGGCGGCGTTGGCCGCAGTCAGATCGGGGAACACCAGGACGTTGGCGGCTCCTCCGAGCTTGTTGAACGGGTGTCGCTGCTCCAGCAGATTCGCCATCACCGCAGTGTCGGCATGCATCTCGCCGTCGAGGGGCAAGTCAGGTGCCTTGTCGTTGCAGATACGCACCGCGGCGCGGACACGCTCGGGCTCCTCGCCTCCTGCGCTGCCGAAGTTCGAGTAGCTGATCATCGCCACTCTCGGCGACACGTCGAAGTCGTGAAGGGCCGTGGCGGCCGCCGATAGGGCAATCTCGGCCAGCTGTTCGGCGGTCGGGCGAATGTTCACCGCGCAGTCGGCGAAGAAATACGGACGCCCCTTGATCATGACGATGTACAGGGCGCTCACAATGCTGCGCCCATGTTCCAGCGGCAGGACCTGCAGGGCGGGCCGGATCGTATCGGCGTAGTACGTTGTCAATCCGCCGAGCATTGCGTCGGCGTCGTCCAACTTGAGCATCATCGATGCAAACAGGTTCGGTTCGAATATTGCCTTCGTCGCATCGTCAAGTGCCATGCCCTTGCGCTGCCGGGTTTCGAATAGCGCAGAGGCGTACCGTGCCCGGTGATCGTCGGCTTTGAGTGGATCGAGCATCTCGATCCCATCGAGTGGGATCTCCAGCCCGGCGGCCGTGTGCTCGATGGCTGCGATGTTGCCCAGGATGATTGGAGCGGCGATTCCTTCGTGGCTCACACGCCGGGCGGCGCGGATGATGCGAGGGTCGGCTCCTTGTGGGTAGACCACCCGCATCGCCCGCTCCTTGGCCTTGACGGTGATGGTGTGCATGAGTCCGTACGTTGACTGGAACTTCGCTCGTAGCTCGTTGGCGTATTGCTCCCTGTCGTCACACGGCGACTGCGCAAGGCCTTCCTCGCAGGCGGTCATGGCGACGGCCGGCGCGACATACCACAAGACCCGGGGGTCGAAGGGCTTGGGAATGATGTAGTCCGGCCCGAAGGTGAGATGATCGAGCTTGTACGCCTTGAGCACGACTTCACTGACCGGCTCGCGGGCGAGGTCGGCGAGGGCGTGGGCGGCGGCGACTTTCATCTTCTCCGAGACGCCTCTGGCGCGCACGTCGAGCGCACCACGGAAGATGAACGGGAATCCGAGTACGTTGTTGACCTGATTCGGGTAGTCGCTGCGCCCTGTTGCAACGATGGCATCCGGGCGAGCTTCCCTGGCATCCTCATATGAGATCTCCGGATCCGGGTTGGCCAGCGCGAAGATGATCGGCTGATCGGCCATCGATCGCACCATGTCCTGGGTCACGGCGCCTGCGACGGAAACGCCCACGAAGCAGTCTGCTCCTTCGAAGGCCTCTGCCAGCGTTCGCTTGTCGGTGGCCTGCGCGAACTCGAGCTTCTCCTTGGTAAGGCCTCCTTCGCGACCCTCGTAGATCACACCGCGCGAGTCGCAGAGGAGGATGTTCTCGTGGCGAACTCCGAGTGATTCGAAGAAGCGAGCACAGGCGATGCCGGCCGCGCCTGCCCCGTTGAAGATGACCTTCGCATCTTCGATGGAGCGTCCGGTCATCTCAATGGCGTTGAGGAACCCCGCCCCGGCGATGATCGCGGTACCGTGCTGGTCGTCGTGAAAGACCGGGATGTCGAGTCGTTCACGGAGTGTCTGCTCGATGTAGAAGCACTCCGGTGCCTTGATGTCTTCGAGGTTGATTCCTCCGACGGTCGGCTCGAGCATCTCGCAAAAGCGGATGATGTCATCCGGGTCATCGGCGGCGATCTCGAGGTCGAAGACGTCGATGTCGGCGAACCGCTTGAACAGAACCGCCTTCCCCTCCATGACCGGCTTGCCGGCCAGGGGACCGATGTTGCCGAGGCCCAGCACGGCGGAACCGTTGCTGACGACGGCGACCAGATTGCCCTTGTTGGTGTACTCGAACCCCATGGAGGGATCCGCGTGGATCGCCAGGCACGGCTCTGCAACGCCGGGTGTGTAGGCGAGGCTGAGATCAGCCTGCGTTGCCGTCGGTTTGGTGGATCGAATCTCGATCTTCCCGGGCCGGCCCCTGGAGTGGTAGTCGAGTGCTTCGCTGAAACCCTTGCCGTCGCTCATGATCCTCTTTCCTCATGTCGCTGAACCTTTGATTCCCCGCCTCTGTGTGGCGTTACTTGTCGTCGATAACCCCCATCGTTCCGCCGACGGCCGCGAACGCCGCCAGGCCGAGGTCGAGATCTTCAGGGCTATGGGCGGCCGAGATCATCACCCGGATCCGGGCCTCGCCCATCGGGACGGTCGGATAGGCGATCGCCTGGGCAAACACCTCGTGGTCGTCGAAGAGACGCCTGGAGAACTCGCGCGCCGTTTCTTCTTCGCCTAGCATCACGGGCGTGATCGGCGTGGCGGTCGACCCGGTGTCGAACCCGAGGCCGTTCATGGCCTGCCGGAATCGCCGGGCGTTCGCCCACAGCCGGTCGACCAGAGCGGTCGAATCGCCGAGGATGTCGATGGAGGCGATGCATGCCGCAACATCCGGCGGGGTTGCGGCCGACGAAAACAGGAACGGACGGGCACGCTGCCGGAGCCATTTGACGACCGGTTCCGGTCCGGCGACGTAGCCGCCAACTACCCCGAACGCCTTCGACATCGTGCCGACTTCGACTTCCACGCGGCCGTGCAGTCCGAAGTGATCGACGATCCCACGCCCTCCACGTCCGAGTACGCCTTCGCCGTGCGCGTCGTCGACCATGACCATGGCCTGGTAACGATCGGCAGTCTCGACGATGGCGTCGAGAGGGGCGATGTCACCGTCCATCGAGAAGACTCCATCGGTGATGATGAGGATGTGCCCGGCCCCCTGGCGGCGCGCCTCGGCGAGTTGCGCATCGAGGTGATCAACGTCTGCATGCCAGTAGATCTTGCGATCTGCCTTCGCCAGGCGGACGCCATCGATGATGGAAGCGTGATTGAACTCGTCGGTGACGATGATGTCGCCGGCACCGACGAGGGCCGGGATGGCACCGGCGTTGGCGACGAAGCCCGACTGGAAGGAGATCGCCGACTCGACTCCCTTGAACTCGGCCAACTTCCGCTCCAGTTCGTCATGGATCGTCATCGTCCCGGCGATCGTCCGAACCGCTCCGGGGCCGATGCCGTAACGATCGAGAGCAGCCTTGGCGGCTGAGATGAGGCGAGGGTCATTGGCCAGGCCCAGGTAGTTGTTCGAGCAGAAGTTCAGAACGTTGCGCCCGTCGACGGTTATCCGGGCCCCTTGGGGTCCATCTACGTGGCGGATCTGGTTTTCGAGGCCGGACGTGGCTAACTCCGCCAACTGTTCGCGCAGGTACTCGACTTTGTCCATCGTCACTCCAGCGGTCCGTCGGCATCTGCCGGATCGGGGAACATGATGACCTTCCCGCACTCTCCTGAGGCCATGGTCTCGAATGCTCGCTCGAAGTCATCGAGGGCGTAGCGGTGGGTGACGACCGGCGTGAGGTCGACGGCGCCGGAGCGAAGCAGGCCTCGCATTTGGTACCAATCGACCCAGAGCCTGCGTCCAACGATGCCGTACACGCTGGCACCTTTGAAGATGATGTGGTCGTCGAGGTTGAAGTCCAGTGCACCCGAGGTCAGGCCCAGGAGCGCCGCCTCCCCACCGGGCTTGAGGGTGGAGAATCCCTGGTCGATTGCCGACGGTGCGCCGGACATCTCGAGTAGAACGTCGACTCCTTCTCCCTCAGTGACGTCCATGATGGTTCCGACCACATCGTCTGAGATCGGGTTGACGATGATGTCGGCGCCCATCTGCTTGGCCATGTCGAGCCGAAACTGGCTGACGTCGCTGGCGATGATCAGGCGTGCCCCTAACGCTCGCGCCACCGCGATGGCCATGACCCCGACCGGTCCGCACCCGGTGACGAGGACTTTGCGGCCCGAGACGATCGGTACTGAGGCGGTGTGCACTGCGTTGCCGAAATTCTCCTGCAGGGATGCGATCGAATACGGCATGTCGGGCGGATCCGGCCAGGCATTCATGGCAGGGACCGCGACGTATTCGGCATAGACGCCGTCCCGGCCGACGCCGAGGATCTTGGTGTTCTCGCAGAGGTGGCCCTTGCCGGTTCGGCAGAATGCACACCGGTTGCACACGATGTGCGACTCAACCGAGACCAGTTGCCCTATCTCCGGTCCGTCGGCTCTTGGACCTTTGTCGACGACCACACCGCACATCTCGTGACCGACCACGAGCGGGGGAGTGACGTGCGACTGTGCCCATGGATCCCAGTTACGGATGTGGAGGTCGGTGCCGCAGATCGAGGTGGCCTTGACTTGGAGAAGTATCTCATCGGGACCCACCGCGGGCACCGGTACGTCGATCATTTCGAGTCCGGGGCTGGATGATGTCTTGACGACGGCTCGCATCATTTCTCAGGCTAACTGACCGGCAGAGGCTCGATGCCGTCGCGTGGCGCCGGCTGTGGAAGAATGCCGTTCATGAGTGTTGAAACGGTCTCAATCTTCTTCGCGTTGCTGACGCTCGCTGCGCTGGCCGGGGTCGTCGGCGTCGTGGTCGTCATGGTGGCGGCTAGGTGGTCGCCCGCCATCGCCCGGTTCAGAGACGCGGCGGTCGACCTGGTCGCTCCCACTGCCTTGTGGCTCGGATCGTTCATTGCGGCGGTTTCCATGGTGGGGAGCCTCTACTACTCGGAAGTGGCGGAGTTCGCCGCATGTGATCTCTGCTGGTATCAGCGGATCGCGATGTACCCGCTGGCGATCATCCTCGCCATCGCCGCATATCGCAGGGACTTGGGAATCCGGTTGTATTCCTATCCACTCGTCGTAATCGGTGCTGCGCTGGCCGCCTACCAGTATGTGCTCCAGCTGAATCCGAGCCTCGAATCAGGCTTTTGCGGGGTCGATGCCTCGTGTACCGAGCGCTACATCTGGCAGTTCGGTTTCATCTCGTTTCCGTTCATGTCGCTCGTCGGATTCGCGATGATCTTCACGCTGCTCTACATGGCCGGATGGGCGAACAGAAACCGAGGAAACAGCGAGAGTCAGACGGCCTAGAGAGCCAGAGGTTCCAGGTAGGAGCAAGAGGTTCTAGGTGATGGGTTCTGGGTTTTACCGTGGAAGAATCTGATCTGCCGGGAACTCAGAACCTACAACCTAGAACCTAGTGGTCTGTCGCGGATTCAGTGATCTGGTTGAGGGCGGCTCGTCCTCGTTT
>JARGFH010000102.1 GCA_029210695.1 Acidimicrobiia bacterium | reverse complement strand
TACGCTCAACTGACCACTACCGGATGACTTGGAAACCAAACAACCGAGTCTCCATCAAACCCAGGGCGGTTCAATTCGTCCCGTGTTCGGTCATGGGCGGTCCTGATGCCTTCTAGTTGCGGGTTGGTTCGGACGAAGGTTTGATATTGCGAGTCGGTTGCGACTTCTCCGGCGCACCTCGATGTCCTACCGTCTCCGCCGAACATGAATACCTCCGCCCACGCCGATCATGAAGAAGCTGAGACCAGTTCGCGATTGGGGCGCATCGCTCATCGGGTCGGTCATCTGCTGAGTCATGACCACGACCACGGGTCTGGCAGGTTCATTGATACCGGAGCAATCGGGATTCGAGCCACGAAGGTATCGCTGATTGGCCTAGGTATCACGGCCGGCCTCCAGGCGGTGATCGTGGTCTTCAGTGGTTCGGTGGCGCTGCTTTCAGATACGTTGCACAACTTGACCGACGCGTTGACGGCGGTTCCGCTATGGATGGCCTTTGCCCTGGGAAGGCGTCGCCCCACTCGCCGCTATACCTACGGGTTCAACCGGGCCGAAGACGCGGCGGGTCTGGTAATCGTCGCCGCCATCGCCGCGTCGGCGGCCCTCGTGATTTGGGAGTCGACCCGACGTTTCATCGAACCGCGTCTCATGGATCACATCCCGTGGGTCATCACAGCCGGTTTCGTCGGGGCGCTGGGAAATGAGCTCGTCGCCCGCTATCGCATCAGAGTGGGAACCGCGATCGGCTCTGAGGCATTGATTACCGATGGTCGCCATGCCCGAACCGACGCGTTGACTTCCCTGGCGGTGGTTGCCGCTGGGATCGGGGCCGCCTTTGGCGCGGCGTGGGTCGATCCGGCCGCCGGTTTCGTCGTTGCTGGTGCCATCCTGTGGCTGATGGCTAGATCGGCGAAGCGCATGACGCGTCGAGTGCTGGACGGGATTGAGCCGGAGATCGTCGATGAGGTCGAGGCGACCATCCGCGCAGTGGCCGGCGTAGAGGATGTAGCAGATCTGCGGGTTCGCTGGCACGGCCATCAGCTCCGCATCGCTGCCGCGATCTCGGTCGACGCCACCGTGACGGTCAAAGCGGGGCACGACACCGCCCACGATGTCGAGCACGCACTACATCATCGGTTTAGCTTCCCGATCACTGCACTCATCCATGTCGATCCCCACGGCCATGCCGACGCCCACGACGGAACCGCCCATCACAGGAGCTAGGACCGTGCCGATGTGCCCGGCCAACCCCTCGGCAGCTTCCTCGAACCTGCAGTCGATTTGAGCTCTTTCTGATGGCTATCTCAGGCGCCGCCGCAGAACGCCTTACCCGACCAGGAGCGGCACTTCCATCTCTTGATCGAGTGTGCCGCCGTGGTAGCCGATCATCCGTTTGTCGGCGGTCGGAGGCAGGAGCACCTTGCCCGGGTCCGCCACCAGTACCCCGTCCGGCGCCCGGTCACGGATGGCCGGATGGTGCGGCCCCGGCCCGAGCAGGGGCAGAACCTGGTCCCACGGGACCCAGGTCGCCGGGCAGTCCGCTTCCAGCCGGGCGATGTCAGACCCGGATCCCCGGGCGTAGGCGGATCGAGGGTCCCCGTAGAACGTGACGCGCTCGATGTTTTCGCGAATCAGCACCTTGTCTTCGGGCTCGTAGTCGATGTGGCCGTGGTCGGCCGTTCCGATGGCCGCCGCGTGGCCGGGCAGCCTGACGACGATGCGTTCCCAAATCGTCGAGGCGGCCGCCAGTACTTCCGCGAAGACGCTCGACCGCTGGCCGCTCATGTGGGCGGCGACGTCCACGCTGGGGAAGTACGTGAAGATGAGCCGGCCCGGCTCGGCGGCGAGGTCCACCGTGGCCTCGACGATCTCGTCGATGGTCCAGGCCGCTTCGAACCGACAGCCCCGATATAGAGCGCGGGTGAGCGGTGTGCCCTCGAAACCCCCCGGCTGAACGGTGATCGGCTCCACACCCCCCGCCGCCAGCCGTTCCCAGAGGTTCGGCGCCGGCAAGAACGACGAGGTATCGATATCGACGAGTTGGCCCCACATGGTCGTCCACTTCAAGGTGTTCACCACGAGGGCGATTTCGGGTAGGTAGAGCTGGTAGGCGATGAGTCCGTGCTTCGACGGCGGAAGCCCGGTCGCAATCGTCGCCATATTGACGGTGGTCTGGGTCGGGAACATGGCATCGATCGTGGCAACTCGGGAGGCCGCTAAGCCGGCCGCCGGCCGCCGGCGCAGCATGCTGTCACCGAGACCGTCGAAGAGGCACAACACGTACGTGTCTGCGACAGGAATCGCTGCCGCCAGATCGGGCGCCAGACCCGGAGCCTGAGCGGTGCCCGTCATCCGAAGTTCCAACTCGGCAACCAGGTTGAGCAGCGACCTGCCAGAGAAATCGGGGGAGCGGAGCGGGTTCACGCTGTGGAGGCTAGTGGGAGCAGCTCACCTAGCCGGGACTCGCATGTCGTCTACACGGGTAGCGAAACCGGTTCCTCAACCGGCCTGGACGAGTTCAGCGCGCGGGGCATGGATATGGTGAAGCACGCTCCACCCAGGCGGTCTGACCGCCCGTACTCGATACTGCCGCGGTGAGCCTGTACCAGCGATCGAGCGATCGGAAGGCCGATCCCCGAGCCGGGTGTCTTCGCGTCAAGGCGGTAGGCGCCCCGTTCGAATCGCTCCCAAATTGCTTCTTCGTAGCGTTTCGGCACACCGGCACCATTGTCATGAACTTTGATCGTCACGCGTCCGTTTTTGGCGAACGTCTCGACTTCCACCTGCCCGTTTCCATAACGCTTGGCGTTCGTGAGAAGGTTGACGATCACCTGCGTCATGCGCCGGCGGTCTGCTTCCACTTCGATACCCGGTTCGGTGTGAGCCTCGACAGTTCCCCCGTTGGTGGGGAGCATGGCCGTGGCGTCGGAGATGATCCCGGCCAGATCGTGGGTCTGGAGGTTCAGGTTGGTACTCGAGAGCTGGTCACGAGCGACGTCGATGAGATCGGTCACGATACCGCCCAGATGGCGACTCTGCTGTTCGATGATTGCGGTCAATTCAACTCGCTGTTGAGGATCCAGCCGTTCGCCGTTCTGGGTGAGCAGTTCGGCGAATCCCTGCACGGAAGTGAGTGGCGTCCTCAGCTCGTGGGAGATCGAAGCGATGAGGTCGTCGCGCTGCTTCTCAACGAGTTCCCGGTTCTCCCGGATGGCGACTCCCTGGCGAGCGATGATCAGTACGCCGACGAGGGCCGACGAAACCTCGAGTACCGAAGCTTCTGAGCCCGAATCGAAGAGAGTGAGGCCGAAGAGGAGCAGAATCACGCTGTAGGGCGCGGACATCTGCCATATCCGGCTGGAACGCTCGACCTGTTCTCTCTCTTTGGCCGGCTGGAGGAGGTACCAACCGGCCGCGATGAAGCCGGCGTAGCCAAGTAGCCACCATGAGTCCAGCCAACCACCGGAGATATAGGTGTCTGCCTCGACCTGGACTACATAAACGATGTCGGCCACCGCGGTGGCGATCATGCCGACTGCCAGGAAGAGCAGGCGGAGGTCGAAGCGGCGTGAACTCCTGCGAACCGCCAGGATCATCAGACCAATGAGGAGGATGGCATCCCCGAACGGATACATGATGTTGACGAACTGCTCGAGGAACCCGATCTCCGGATCGAGGTAGACCTGATCGCCGAGATATGAGACCCACATGATGGCTGCCAGGGCGATGCTTCCTGCGAGAGCGTCCATCGTGAGCCGTAGTCGTTCCATTCGCCCGGGCTTGATATGGGGAAGCAGCAGGATCCCTGCAAAAACCACGGGATAGCCGAGGACGTAGAAGACGTCTGCCCAGCCGGGGTAGGGAACCTCAGTCTTCAGTATGTACTCGTAGCCAACCCAGATGACCTCGCCCAATCCCCAGGAGAGAACGCCCGCACCGATAACGAACCAGGCAAACTTCTGTCTGGAGGGCAGCGCCATCGCCGCGCCCATCACGATCAGACCGGCACCCACCGGAACAATCACATAAGCGATCTGGGAGAACGTATAAGCAGCGTCCTCCGATAGCACTCCAAAACCGAGTAGGGCCGCCGACACGAGCGAGAATGCCAGGAGTCCCAGGATCGCGATTCGTGTGATGGTGTGTTGAGTCCATGCCGGAGACGTTGTCGGAGCGGCAACGGATTGTGACACTGTTGTTCCTATCTATCGGATTCGATCAAACATCGACAGAAGGCGCCCAATTCTTGAACCCCGGATTCGGATCGTCGTCTCTCGGAAAATCCTGGTCACCTCGGCTTCAGAAATGCCCGATCCGAGCCGATACAGATAATCGATAGACCACCCAAGGAATCGCATGCAAACGAGAACAGTGCTGGTTGTCGAGGATGCCGATGCCACGCGCCGCCTTCTCGAAGTCGCCCTCATGATCGATGGCTTTGATGTGATTCAGCACACGGACGGAGCGTCGGGACTCGAGGCAGCCAGAAGTCTGCTGCCCGACGTAATCGTCCTTGACGTCGCTCTACCGGAGATGGACGGTTGGGAGGTGCTCGGCCATCTGCGGATGGACCCCAAGACGAGGGAGATTCCGGTCGTAGTGGTTACCGCGCATGACACCGCCGAGACGAGATCGAAAGCGAATTTCGCCACCGCCGATGCGTTTGTCGGAAAGCCCTTTGATCTCAATCAACTGCGCGCCGTGGTCGCAGACCTCGTCGAGCGACGGAACTCTCAGACGGCGCCGGTCGGATAGGTGGGATTCGCAGCCGTTTTCGGCTCGGCGATTCGAACGCAGGCGCACCGGCCGCGTTGGGCGGTAGATCGGACTCCTGTAGATCGAGTCGCATTACCCGCCGCGGTGTAGATGACCCGGCCTGACCTCCGCATTCCTCAAGTGCCCCGCTACGGGCGCCGAAACACAGGAGAGGCTCGCATTCACGAGGGTTGTATCGTCGCCATGAGCATGACAACTGGATCACCGGTCGGCGAGACCTCACCAGAAGCGTACAGCGACATTCCGCAAGCGGCTGTCGCACAGTTGGGCCAGGCTGCACTCACGCAACCCGAAATCGAGGCCGTACTCGATATGGCGGTTGAGTTGGTTTGTCATGTCCTCGACGTTGAGTATGCGAAGGTTCTTCATCAATCCTCCGCCGGCGAACCCCTTCTGCTGGTGGCAGGTTGCGGATGGCAGGAACATGTAGAGGTCGGAAAGACGGCCGTTCCTGACGACTCGGGCTCACAGGCCGGGTACACGCTTCTTTCGAATGCGCCGGTCGTGGTTGAAGACCTATCCGCAGAGGAGCGCTTCGCAGGCCCACAACTCCTCGTCGATCACGCGGTTGTCAGCGGGATCAGTGTGGCGATTCCCGGAAGGGAAAGGCCCTATGGAGTGGTAGGTGCGCACACCAGGTTCCGGCGTCGGTTCACCTCAGAAGAAGCGAACTTCCTTCGATCGGTCGCCTACATCCTCGGTAGCGCCGTCGAGAATCATCGAATCAGAGCGCAGGTCGAACAGCGTGCCGGATACGAAACTGCGCTTGCAGACTGCGCTCAGGCGCTGCTGGCCAGTACCGGTGAGAACCGACTGGAACTCGCCCTGGAGGCGCTGTTGACTGCAACGCAGGCGACCTACGTCTTCGTGGAACGCAACGTCATGGATCCCGAGCTGGGGTTTTGCTCTCGGACCGTTGCCGAAGCCGAGGAGGAAGGAGCTCCCGACTACGGACAAGATAGCGACTACTGGGAGCTGATCCCATGGGATCGAATGCCGACGTCGCGGTCGCACCTCGAGCAAGGAACCCCGTTCATGCTCATCCCTGAGATGCTCGAAGGCGTCGAGTTCGAGTTGTACGCGGCAGACCCGATCCCGGTGAAATCGGAACTCGACATTCCGATCTTCGTCGACGGCGAGTGGGCCGGCCTCATCGGATTCGCCGATATGACCATCCTCAGGCGCTGGACGGACAACGACCTGTCGCTTCTATCAACGGCCGCCAAGATGATCGGCGCCTTCTGGGAACGGGAGGCGGCCCAAAACCGACTCGAGGAGATGAATCTGGCCAAGGATGAGTTCCTCGCCAGCATCAGCCATGAGCTTCGGACTCCGCTCACCTCAGTAATGGGATATGCGCAGCTGCTACGGGACAACGACGACAGACTCACGGAGCCGCAACGCCATGAAGCAGCTGCCGCGGTCCTAAAACAAGCCGGTGACCTCAACCAGATAGTCGACGATCTGCTGGTCGCCGCCAAAGCTGAAATGGGCGAACTCACGGTCAATCGAGTTCCCGTCAACTTGTTTGCCCAAGCGTCGCAAGTCCTCGAGGAGTACGGCGGACAAAAAGTATCTGACATACGTCTCCGCGGTAGCGCAAGCCGCGCGACCGGCGACCCGGGCCGGGTCCGGCAGATCCTCCGCAATCTGATAACCAACGCACTCCGATACGGTGGAGAATCCATACGAATTGAGTTTCTCGACATCGATGACGGGGCGGTAGTTCGCGTAATCGACAACGGTCACGGCGTCGCTCCGGAAGATCGCGAGCGCATCTTCTTGCCACGGCAACGATCGTCCACAGCCCCGGGGCTGACTGCGGCGCTCGGCCTCGGTCTGACCATTTCCCATCAACTCGCCCAACTGATGGGCGGAGACCTGACCTACCGATACGAGGAGGGTGAGAGCATCTTCGAGCTCTCTCTCCCGGTCTCGAACTGACTCACCGGTACTCTGCGGACGAACGCCCGGCAGGAGCATGCGGCGGGAGGGCAACCCGCGACTCGCGACTGGCGACTCGCCAACTCCTGTTACTTTGGGCAGGACCCTTGTCTGTCTAGGTGGCTGCCGAAAAAGTGGCTTTCGGTGAGGTTGGTTGGCGGCGGGCCAGTCGTGGGTGATGCCGGAGACC
>JARGFH010000101.1 GCA_029210695.1 Acidimicrobiia bacterium | reverse complement strand
CCAACAGTGGGTATTCCCTCTCAGGAGGTGGGGAATTTCAGTGAGCAGGTCTGGGGAGTTTCAATGAGCGTGGTCAGCTTGTTGAAGTGGGTGGAGGTGATCGCCTTGGGCGAGGCTCTCAACCGTCTCGACCTCCTTGCCACTCATCTGAACGGCGAGAAGCAGGCAGGACCGGACGGGGTCCCCGTCCACGAGCACAGTGCAGGCTCCACAACTCCCGTGCTCACAGCCGACGTGCGTACCCGTTAATCGAAGATTCTGTCGTAGGAACTCCGCGAGACTGGTTCTCGCCTCGACACGGACCACGTGGCGACTTCCGCTGACGGTCACCTCCAGCTCCATCTTGTCGTCTCGAGTCACGACTTGCCCTCCCTTCGAGTGTTCGTTCGGTCGAGCGCGGTTACGCAGGAACGGTCTACCAGAGTCCGCACCAGGTGCCGCCGGTACTCTGCCGAACCCAGGGTGTCCGAAGCGGGGTCGGTCTCCGCGGCTGCAATGCCTGCCGCTGCTTCGAACAAATCCTTGGTTGGGCGCTGACCTGCCAGCGCTTGTTCCGCTCCCCGAGCCCGCTCTGGTCGCCCTCCGACGCCGCCGAGGACCACCCTCGGACCCTCCACACGCCCATCGACAATGTCGAAGGCGACGGCGACCATCACGATGGCGAAATCGCCGTGCCGGCGAGCGTACTCGTCGAACCCGGCATGGTCGGGAATCCGCGGAATACGAACCCTCAGGACGATCTCGTTTGCCTCGAGCGAGGTGCTGAAGTACCCCCGGAGGAATGCCTCGACAGGCTCCTCTCGAATGCCGCCGGGCCCCCCTACCACAACCACAGCGTTCAGGGCCGTCATCAACACACACCACTCGGCGACAGGATCCGAGTGGGCGAGGCTGCCCCCAATCGTTCCCCGCCGTCGGATCGCCGGGTGTCCGATCCATTGTGCCGTCTCAGCTACAACGGCGAGCGCACCGGGAAAAGACGAGAAGTGCTCCAGCTGCCAATGTGTGGCGAGCGCACCAAGATCCATGCCACCGGTCTGTCGCGTGATATGCGACAGACCGGGGATCCCGGAAATGTCGACCAGCGCTGTTGGCCGAGCCAGCCGGAAGTTCATCATCGGCATCAAGCTCTGGCCACCCGCAAGAATCTTGGCGTCTGCGCCGAGATCCGTCAGAAGGCTGATGGCCTGTTCCACGTCTTCTGCTCGGTGGTATGTGAATTTGGCGGGCTTCATGGTCGCTCCCGATAGGCCGCGGTCCCCTTGCGTGGGCCAAAGACAATCCCGTCGAGCATCACGAGCCGTCCGATGAGTCACTCGGTGAATCGACCAGATCCAACAACCTGTCTGGGCGGAGAGGCAGTTCGACAATCCTGTCACCGATCGCAGTGCCGAGCGCGTCGGCTACCGCGTTCGCCACTGCTCCGCCTACACCGATTACGCCCGCTTCTGCGGCGCCCTTGACACCGAGGTAGTTGCCGGGGGCCGGCTCGCTCTCGACGGCGAACACTTGGACCGAAGGGGTCTCCCGGTAGGTAGGCAGCAAGTAGTCCATCAGGTTGGTGGCCAACGGTTGGCCCTGTTCGTCATACGGGATCTCCTCGAAAAGAGCCCCGCCCAGACCGAAGACGGAGCCCCCTCGCAACTGGCCTTCGACCGCCTGGGGATTGATGATGCGACCACAATCGTAGGTCACCGCGAGTCGTTCGACTTGCACATCAAAGGTTCCGATGTCGACCGTCACCAAGGCAATGTGACCTCCGAAACCCCAAGTGAGTTCTCCCTCGTGAACACCCGCAAACCCGATCGGGGCGACCTCCTTCCAGTGAAGGAACTGGCGGTCCCAGGTGAGGCCGTCACGGCCGGTTTGGATCTCGTCGGTCGGTCCGCCCAGAATCGACGCCGCTCGACTTATCGCCTCCGCCCGGAGCTTGGCTATAGCATCCGCGACTGCATTCCCGACGAAGATCGCCGTTCTGCTACCAAAGGTTCCACGAGCGTCCACGTCAGATCGACTGTCGCCCGACAACACGCGTACGTGATCTGCCCCGATACCGAGTTCCTGTTCGCAAACACGGAGAATGAACTCGGTGAGACCCTGACCGAGGTCGCAGGCGCCCGTCTTCACAATCAATAGACCGTCCTCAGCGAGGTCAACACGGACAGTCTCCGTTATCCCCGTTCCAGAGTGCTCGACAAAGAGCGCTATACCGAGACCGATACTCTCGCCCTCGCCGCGGCGCCGGGAGATCTCGTTGCGAAGGCTCTTGAGATCAGACACGTCAAGGAACGAGTCGAGGATGGCCTCGTAGTCGCCCGAGTCATAGGCAATCACCTCTGGATGTGACCCTTCCAACTCGACGACATACGGGAGCTGCGCGTGCGAGATCAGATTCCGGCGCCGAATCTCTATCGGATCGATATCGAGCTGGCGGGCGGCACGGTCGATCGCTCTTTCACGGACGAACGTCGCCTCCGTTCCACCCGGCCCGCGCAGATTGCCGACCGGTGTCTTGTTGGTGGTGACGCTGTCAATTTGCATCTCCATGGCCTCCCACCTGTATGGACCTGGGAGGCTCTTCATCAGGATCGAAGCCTGCCGGATGCCAATCGGTCTGGCATATGCCCCGGCATCGATCGATACCACATCACGAAACGCCAGAAGATCACCGTTGCGGGTGACGGCCAGTTCGTAATCGTGTTCCTGCTGACGCGAGTGATTCATTGCCAACATGTGCTCCCGGCGATCCTCGACCCAAGCGACACCCCGGCCGACGCGACGGGCCGCCCAAGGGATAAGGAAGTCTTCCGGATAGAACTCGCCCCGGACGCCGAATGCGCCACCTACGTCAACGCCGTGGATCACCACCTGATCCAGCTCGATTCCTAGGAGGGAAGCCACCGTTCTTTGAGTGAAGAATACGTTCTTGGTGGGACCCCAGAGATGGAGCACTGGGCCTCCATCGACCTCGTCGTCCCACTCGGCGACAAGGCCTCTGAGTTCGATCGGCGCGCCGGTCAACCGGGGATTTGAGTAGCGGCCACGCACCACGAGATCTGCTCTGTCGAATGCAGAAGCTACATCGCCGAAGCAGACATCGATGGCAGTGATCCTGCCGGATCCGTCACCCCGATCGTCGGGGTGGTCTGTTCGCTGCGCGGTGTGTGTGACCACGGCCAGGGGCTCTATCTCGACACGAACGAGCTCCGCCGCGTCCTCGGCAAGGTGAGCAGTCTCGGCGATGACGACCGCAACCGGCTCGCCGACGTATCTCACCCGGTCGGATGCCAGTACGGGCTGCTGCAAGTCGGCGGTCCACGGACCAGAGCCGCGGAGAGGGATGGATGGAACCGGTTCAACAAAATCGATCGCCGTTAGAACGGCAAGGACACCCTCGGCATCCACTGCATCGCTCGTCTCAATACCAACGAGTCGACCGTGAGCGAAGTTGCTCCGAACAACTCTGGCCCATACATGCTCGGAGCAAATATGGTCCGCGACATACCGATGTCCACCGCTTACGAGACGTTCAGTCTCCGAACCACCGCGCAACGGTATTTCCCGATGAATCACCGGATGATCCATTAAACGTACCCCTCGTCGCGGTCGTGCAAATTGTTGACTAAGTATAATTGTTGTACCCTGCTCAGACAAACCCCGGAGAGGAGCACACCAATGGGACTCGAGACCCGCGTGACGCTGGTTACCGGCGCGGCAGGAGGCATCGGTGCCGCAATCAGTGAAGCCCTTGCATCCGCTGGCGCCCACGTCGCAATCGGTGACATCGACATCGAGGCCGGCGAAGCTCTTTCAACAAGAATCTCTGGTGATTTCGCCGGAAAAACCATCGCTGTGGAACTTGACGTGAGTTCGTCGCAGTCGGTCGATCGTGCGGTACGAACGATCGAAGAACAGCTCGGACCGATTGACATTCTTGTCAACAACGCTGGTATCGACCGGATCCAACCATTCATCGAATCTACCGAGGAGACCTGGGATCGCCTCATTGCAACCAACTTGAAAGGAACGATTCTCTGCTCGCGGGCAGTCCTCGACGGGATGCTCGAACGCCGGGATGGCCGGATCATCAACATTGCATCCGACGCCGGCAAGGTGGGCTCATCCGGTGAGGCGGTCTACTCTGCGACCAAGGGCGGCGTGATCGCCTTCACCAAGGCGCTAGTGGTCTGTCTGCTATTTGATGACCGGGGTAGGCAGTGCCACGAACCCTGCCACAGCGGGGATCGTCCGGCAGGAGACCAAGTCACCAAATCCGCGACGGACCACTAGCACGTGAGGTGGCCCGCAGTGGCACAACTGTGAACTGTGTATGTCCGGGGCCGACAAACACCGCCCTCCTAGATCAGGTAGCCGACTCGAACCCCAAGCTCTATGAAGCCCTGGCGCGTGCTATTCCGCTGCGCAGAATCGCTGAACCCGGTGATATCGCGCCACTCGTCCAGTTCCTATCCAGCGGCGAGGCCGCCTATATAACCGGCCAGGCGATGTCAGTTAGCGGCGGATTGACGATGTCGTGAACCGGGTCGACGACGACCTCAGCAAGATGGAGCAAGCACCGCATGAAACAGATGGATGATTCGCCTGAAGTGATTTCCCCCTCAGGACTCACGTGGGAGGAGATGACGGTCGGATCCAAGCTACGCACGGCCAGTCGGACGGTTACCGAGACCGACCTCATCAATTTCGTCACACAGGTTGGGTTCACAGAACCTCTGTTTACCGACCAACAGCACGCGGCCGACGCTGGGTACGAGGGCCGCCTCATACCCGGTGCGCTCACGTTCTGCCTTGCCGAAGGCCTGGTAATGCAAACAAACTTCCTCAATGGAACCGGCCTCGCTTTCGTTCATATGGAACTCGATGCGCTCGGGCCCGTGTACGTGGGTGACACGATCCATTGTTTCTCGGAGATAACGGAATCACGCCCAACGTCGGGGAATCGCGGCGTGGTCACGTCTCGCAACGTCGTCATCAATCAGCGGAATGAGGAGGTGCTCGTCTACACACCGGTCCGAATCATCCGTGGTCGCAACACCTCAACGGACACCTCCTCCTAGGCTCGCGATCGTCAGAAGGCGGATATACCGGTAAGGGCACGACCTATAGCGAGGCGCTGAACCTGACTGGTTCCCTCGTATAGGGTGGTCACTCGGGCGTCGCGCAGAAGCCGCTGAACCGGGTACTCGTCGATGTACCCATAACCACCGTGAATCTGAACGGCGCGATCTGCGCACCGGATGGCAGCTTCGGTGACGAATAGCTTTGCGGTCGACGCGGCAACGGTGAAGCGCTCGCCGCGTGCCTTCAATTCGGCTACCTGGGATACCAGTCCGCGCGCAGCCGCGATGTCCACATGCATATCCGCCAGCAGTTCCTGGACAAGCTGCTTGGAGGCTATGCTCCCTCCCCATTGCTGTCGTTCCAGCGCGTAGGACAGTGCGCATTCAAGAGCCTCGCGCGCCAGGCCCAAGCAGGAGGCCGCCAGCGAAAACCGCCCATGATCCAGGGCAGTGAAGGCGACCTTCAATCCACCGCCCAAAGTTCCTAGGACGGCGGTATCGCCAACCAAGACCTCATCGAGCACCACCTCGGCGGTGTCGCTCCCGCGCATACCGAGCTTGCCGTGGATCGGTGGGGCGGAGTAACCGGGTGCGTTTTGCGGAACGAGAAAGCAGGTGATGCCAAGGTCCTCACCGTCACGGTGGGCACGGGCAAAGACCATCGTCAGCGCCCCCCGACTCCCGTTGGTAATGAACATCTTCGAACCCGTGATCCTCCACCCTCCTTCGACGGCGACCGCACGGGTTGCCAGCTCACTCGGGTTGCTCCCCGCGCCCGCCTCGGTGAGGCCGAAGGCACCAAGTTCGCCGGCGACGATCCGCGGTAGCCAGTGCTCCTTCTGATCCTCGGTCCCCCACCGGAGGATGCTCATTCCCACCAAACCTCCCGAAACCGATACCAGCGAACGCACGGACGCGTCCGCCGCCCCAAGCTCCTCCATCAGCGCCACATAGGACCACGGATCCAAATCTGTGCCCCCGTAGCTGGATGGAATCAAGGCTCCGAAGAAACCCAGGTCCGCCATGGGTGCGATCAGGTCCGCCGGAAACTCCTCCATACGATCTCGCTGGCGTGCTTCAGGGCGAACACGATCATCACAGAACGATCGAGCAGTTTCGCGCACGAGTGCGACAGTCCCGGCGATATCCTCGTCGACGGACCTCGGGAGTAATGGATCTCGGGTTTGTGGAGTCTGCACTATCTCCGACCTCTCTTCAAGGAGCACATCGGCGATTTCGAATCGACAACATCGCCGACCAATTCACGATGGCTCGACGAACCGCGCCGGCCTTTTCTCACGATGCGCGGCCAGACCCTCGGCCACGTCCGGACCGCCAAAACCGAAGAACTCGAGAGCAAGAGAGGCATCAAAGCTTGGCCCCATGACCCTGTACCAGTTGTTCAGTGAGTACTTGGTCCACCGAATTGCACTCTGTGCACCTTGCGCAAGAGAATCAGCGATCTCGAGCGCGCGACCGTGGACCTCGTCGGTGTCGACGCAGACGGACACCAATCCGATCCGTTCAGCCTCCTCTCCGGTGAGAACCTCGCAGGTGAGAAGGTAGTACTTGGCCTTCGCCATTCCGCACAGCAAGGGCCAGCAGATGGCAGCCTGATCCCCTGCCGCGACACCAAGCTTGGTGTGCCCGTCAATGATCTTGGCATCTCGCGCCGCGACCGATACATCCGCCAGGAGTGCAACCACGAGTCCGGCCCCAACTGCCGGTCCGTGGATTGCCGAAATTATGGGCTTCGAGCAGTTGATAACGTTGTATACCAAGTCGCGGGCTTCGCGCATAACCCGCTCTCGAGCCGCTCGATCGTTGATTAGCTCATCGAGCAGCTCAAAGCTGCCCCCGGCCGAGAAGCCGCGACCGGCTCCCTCGATAAGGGCAACGCGAACTGCCGGGTCGCGGTCGATGTCGAGCCACACATCCGCCAATTCCGTGTGCATTTGCGGACCGACTGCGTTGAGACCCGTCCCGTTCAGGACAATGCGCATAACTCCGTCGTGCGGCCAGTCAAAGGCAAGTGTCGGGTACTTCTCTGCATATTGAACTGAACTCACGATGGCCTTTCATGATCCGCGTGTCGACACACAGGCAGACACTAACTAGAAAGATATGACTGATTCAAATGCTTCACGCCTAATGGGGGTCTACGGGGCTTCTGCGGTTGTGGGAGTCTTGTGGCTGAGCCTGCTGGCCGGTGAGCACTGCC
>JARGFH010000100.1 GCA_029210695.1 Acidimicrobiia bacterium | reverse complement strand
ACAACTAGCATCCAAACCCAACCCAAGGTGAGGAATTTCGATGAGCAACCCTGGGGAATTTCAGCGAGCGGCGTCAGGACCTCATGGCCAGCTTTCTACCAGCCCTCGGCCGAAAAACCTGAGAAATCGCGGGAAAAGGCAGTCCGCCCGTCGGCAGTACTAGTGAAGGACCTACGAGGAACCAAGAAAGGAACAAGAAATGCAACCGCTCGTATTGCTCGATGTAGACGGAGTCATCAACGACCTGGGGGCCCTCTGCGGGGTCGGCCGGTCCCATGAGATAGAGGTGATCCGCTCCAACGGCTACGCCGTTCACATCCCCGCCTACATGCCCGGATTGATCCGGGAGATCACGGGTAACGCCGAAGTGTGGTGGTGCACGACCTGGCGCCAGCGCGCCAACGGTGAGATAGCCGCCCACCTCGGTATCGGGACCCTCCCGGTCGTCGACGACGGCACCAGGGTGCGGAACACGGGATGGAAGGCGGCCGCAGCCAGCAGGCTGATTGCAGAGGCACTCGACCAGGGTCGGCCGGTCTACTGGATCGAGGATTTCTACGGGAATCCTCCCCGGGAGCAGGTTCCGTCGGGTGTCGTCTTCATCGACACGGCCGCCGACACGCACGATCCGGTGTTGCGGCGATCGCAACTTCCGGCCGAACTGCTGGCCGCATGAGCGGCTGAATCTGTCACACCCACCACTCATAGTGAACAAAGGAGAACCAAATGGAGGACAGCATGACCAACACACTCATCATCACCATTTCCGGGGCAGTGGTTGCCACCGCCCTTCTGACCTCACTGGTCATGATTTGGATCACACGGCGCCGAGCACCAGACGGAGCGGCGACAAGTGATCTGGCCGCCGCCGTCGAAACGGCCATGGCCCGACTCCAGGGCGAGGTTGGTGAGCGGGTGCGCTCGCTCGACGAGAAGATCACCGGAGTCGCCAAGGCGTTCATCTCCGACCGGGTGCGAGGCGGGTGGGGTGAGCTCACCCTGCAACGTGTGTTCGAGCAATCCGGCCTGGTCGAAGGACGCGACTTCGAGATGCAGCATGCGGCCGCCAACGGCAAGAGTCCCGACGCGGTGGTGATGTTGCCGGGTGATCGCAAGCTCGTCATCGATTCCAAGTTCCCCCTGGCCCGGTTCAGTGAGGCGCTCGACATCGAAGACGAGGCCGAACGCAACCGTGTGCTCAAGGCGCATGGGTCCGACATCGAGAAAGAGGCGAAGGGGCTCAAGAGTCGCGGCTACCACGACCAGGCGGCCGGAGGGTTCGTCGTCATGTACCTGCCCCACGAAGGCATCTACGTGGCGGCCATGCAGGCCAACCCCGACCTGTTCGAACGGCTGCTCGCCATGCGGGTGTTGCTGGCCGGGCCGACCACGCTGATGGCGCTGCTGGGTGCCGCCGCCCACGTGATGATCGAGCAGCGGACGGTGGTGACCGCTCGGGCCATCGTCGACGACGCTCGCCAACTCCAGCAAAGGCTCACCACCTTCATGGGGCATTTCGAAACGGTCGGCAAACGGCTGGGTGGAGCCGTCGAGGCCTATAACAGCTCGGTCGGCTCGTGGACTGCTCGGGTCGCTCCGCAGGCCGCCCGGTTGGCCGATCACGCCGGCGCCGCAGAGCTGCCGGCTCCGTCACCAATCGACTCAACCCCACGAAGAGAGGAGGTACTGCGCGGCACCACCGAACTGAAAGAGACCGCATAACCAGAACCGAACGGGCGGCTCACCCCGCACCACAGGAAGGAAACCAATCATGAAAGACAACACCAACACCCCGGCGCCGATCCACATCTCGGTCGTGCTCGACCGATCCGGCTCAATGAGTGACATCGCCGACGACGTCGTCGGAGGTTTCAATCAATGGCTCTCCGAACAACGGAAACAGGAAGGAGCTGTGACCGTCACCCTCGCCCAGTTCGACTCAGACGGCCCGTTCGAAGTCCTGATCGATGACGTCCCCTTGCGGGAGGTCACCGACCTCGAACGGGCCGCCTTCCAGCCGCGGGGGATGACGCCGCTGTACGACGCGGTCGGGCGGATGGTCGGACGGATCGACGCCGGCATCGCCCGCCGTCACGACCTCGAACTCGACCGCGAGGACCAGGTAGTGGTGATCATCACCGACGGCTACGAGAACGCCAGCCGGGAACAGACCCGGAAGACGGTGTTCGACATGATCGAGGAACGCAAGCAGCGGGGCTGGGTGTTCGTCTTTCTCGGCGCCAACCAGGACGTCTACGAGGCCGGCGAAGCGATGTCGATATCGCAGGGCAACCTCAAGAGCTGGGCGCAGACCAAGGCCGGCACCAAGCAGATGTTCCAGGACCTGTCGAAGTCGACCTCGGCCCACCGCTCTCGAACCCGACAGCAGCGTCTGGCGAGCAGCGAGGAGTTCTTCGAGGAGGACAAGTCGGACGAACCCTCCAACGGCTGAGCAGCTCTCCGGGTCGTGGCGGGAGGGGGGCCCGCCACCACCCGGATCCAGGGCAGTGGACCGGCTCGTTGACGTGCCTTTCAGGGGCCAGGGAAGCGGAGAACGAATGTGAGAACGGTTCGGGTCTCAGAAATCGATTCCGGCGCGGATGACTAGCGACTTGATCGCTGAGGCTTGCCGCACGTCTATCGAGACGGCCAGTTCACCAGCTCCAACCAATGACGACGGGCGTCTGGAACCCAATAAGCGGTGGCTTTCTCGCAGCCGAAGACGGGCCAGGTGTTTCCACTGTAATTTGGTACTCGGACGTTGGCCCGTTTGCGGATTCGGAGTTCTCCGTTTTCGAATCCGACATTGAGTGGCTAGCCGATCAGGCGACAACTGTTGTTAGCAGTTGACGTACCTGATCGGGTTCCTGCCTCCTCGCTCGGGTACATATTCAGTTACGTCGGCGAAGATGTATCGCTTTTCCATCTCGGTGTCTCTGTGTCCGACGAATCCGTATCGCCCATCTCGGGTAGGCACTTTGGCGATATCAGCCTCTGTGGGTTTGATCCATTCTTCGATCTTGTAGACCGCTCTGACCACCCCGCCGTAGACAGCCATGGCGTATTCGGCACCTTCTCTCCTGGACCCCAGCCTCCACCACATCCTCGTCGTTTTGTACATGTCCTCGTGCTTCATCCCGTGCGTGAACCGGCGTGAGCGGATCAGGATCACCCGGTGGTCGGGATCGAACTCGACGGGTCTGGCACAGTACAGGGCGTTGACGTCATCGACGCTCATCCGCCCATACGCCTCGGTGCCGTGGCCGGCCTTTAGGATGGCCAGATTCGAGATTCCGAGTAGATCCATGGCAGCAGCCTCCACATGAAACGCCTCGGCCTCCATCAATCCGTGTCGCAGGACCTCGATCCTTACGTCGTGCCCGGAACCCTCGATCTCCCGGATCGTTGCCAGCTTTTCGTAATCGCCCATCGAGTCTTTGGTGGTCCTTCGGGCTTCTGAGATGTGGGAGAAACAACGATCTTCTTTCCCCTTGCCCACATAGAAGATCCGATCGTCCCTCGGATCGGCCAGCAGGTAGACGTAGTAGTCGAGTTTCTCTGAGACTCCTGGTCTCCAAGCCATGTAGAGATGATGGCACCAATTGCCGACAGATGCCTGAAGCGGTCATCGAGGACGTTGCGTGACGCTGTAACAGTTTGCAGTCGCTCTGATGGTCCTGTCAGCACAGGCGAATTTCCCAGGACGACCCCGCTGATCCATATCGGACCTTCGTAAGGAGAGTGATGGGGGCCGCTGCTCAGCGACCTAGGGCGTCGTGCTCAATGGGGTGCAGGTCGGTCTGGTGGGCTTGAGACGAACGGTCAAAACGGGGTGACTTACGATCTCTTGGAGAGGATTTGCAGCTAACAAGGTGGCAGGTCGGAATGGTTCCCGACGTGGTCTTCGCACCGAGGTTTCTTTGGGAGCGGCACTGTCGCGGCGGCACTCTGCTTAAACCGCAGGTCATCAAGTCGTCGCCGGCCCGGCCGATAACGAGCGAGTGAGCGTCAAGGTCCTTCGTCTTCGCTATTCCGGCAAATGCGTAGCTTGCGGTCGTGCCCTCGCCAAAGGAACACAGGCGGCCTGGGATGACTCGACCAGGACGATCACCTGCGATACCTGCCGCAACGGCAGTCCGCCGGCCGACCCGTTCGCCGGGCCCAACATCTCAGAGAGTGAAGCCGGCACATCGGCTCAGCGAATGTACGAGCGACGGCATTCCAACTTCGAGCGGCAGGTCAGAGAGCAACATCCGATCATCGGGGGCATGCTCCTGGCGACCGCCAGTGACCAATCGGTGGAGGCCTGGTCGAAGGGGGCCAAAGGCGAACGCTCGCTCGGTGCCCGGCTCGACCGGCTGTCCAACGTCTGGGTGCTCCACGATCGACTCATACCCGGGACCAAAGCGAACATCGACCATCTGGTCGTGGCCCCGACCGGCGTATGGGTGGTAGACGCCAAGCGCTACAAGGGGCGGATCGAACGACGTAGCGATGGACCCTTCGGGCTTGGGTCCAGTCGACTCTTCGTGGGAACCCGGGACCGCACCAAGCTCATCGGAGGCGTCCAGGGACAGGTCGAAGTGGTCCGACGCTTGGTCCCCGATGAGACGCCGGTGCGCGGCGCATTGTGTTTCGTTGATGGTGACTGGTCGCTGTTCAGCGCTCCGTTCACCATTGGCGGTGTCGCCGTGCACTGGCCCAAATCGCTGGGCAAAGCGCTCGAGGTCGACGGCCCCCTTGCCCGGCCCGCGCGAGGCCAACTCGCCGAACGCCTCGATCAACACTTCCGCCCGGCGGCGCACACGTAGCCCTGCTCAGCACGGATTCGATCCGTCTGAGTGACGCTTTCCGTGCGGAGCGGCGTGACACCTGGAGCGATCAGTCGTTGGCAGACCATTCTCGACCACAACTGCCATGATCTGTTGGCTATGTGGGCGGTCGTGCGCCTCGCTCTCAAACTGGATCTTTAGCTCGATCTTCGACTCCACGTCCGACCCCAACCTCGCACCCGGGGTGGCGGTCAACAGGGACGGTGGAATCGGTTGGCATTAGAACCAGATGGTCGAGTCGTCGCCCCGTTTGCCTCCCTCTGGGAGAGAGCCTGCGATGCCCTTGAGATAGCGGTGTGCCGTCCAGGCCACCGCCGCAGCATCGAGGAGATCATCGGCCGGCACCTCCCCGGCCTGACCCTCGAGGTTGTCCGGGATGGTGATGCCTTCTGACTCCAGAAGTGCCCGCCTCTCGTGCTGACCGTTCCAGGTTTTCTTGCCATGGGCCAGGGGGCTGCCGGCCATGATCCGAAAGGACACCTCCGGATGCACCTCGAATAATTCCGTGCCGAGCTGCTTGAGTTCGTTCACTTCGAGCATCTTGTCTCGGAGGGCGTAGGACTGGGCCGATACCCCTTGGTCCCATACCCGTAGGGCCGTTTCTCGAGCTTCCTTGTAGGTGGCGGCCTCGACAACCGCGCGAGGCGGGACCAGAAACACGCTCGACCTTCGACGGCCCAGCAGCTCGCGTGCGGCGACGTCCGCGGACCGTCGACCATGAGTAGGAAACCCAATGGGTATATCAACACCCACCATGGCATCAGGAGTGGAAGCAATCACCTCGGACATGGTGGAGGCGGCAAAGGCTCTGTGGAAAGCCCCCGATCGGAGCACGACGGCAACCCAGCCGCCCCTCCAGCCGTCGACCCCCACCGCTTCATCTCCCGGCATCACAGGGTCGAGCATAGGCATCCCACCCGGTCACATTGCGTTCCGCGCCGCGCTCAGATGGCCGGGCCAGCTGGTCGGCTTCCGAGAAATGTCACACCCATCTCTTACCTTGAAGGAGTGAGTGGGAATCGGATCGATCAACCGGGGGCACCGAAGGTGTTGACCGGTCCGACGACGTGTGGAGGACTGCGATGAGTGGACGGAGCGAGGTGACGGAGTGCCCGGGCTGTGGGGCCGACCGGGTGGTGGAGCGGGTGTACGGGCTGCCGGGACCGGAGTTGTGGGCGGCCTCGGAGGTCGGTGACGTCTCGCTGGGAGGCTGCGTCATCGGGTTGGACGACCCACCGTTGGGGTGTGCCGAGTGTGAGGCAGGGGTGTGGCCGGACGGACGTTTCCGGCGGCTTCAGTCGGGTCCGGCGGTGCAGAGCATGACGTTGCGGGATTCGGACGGACCGGTCCGTAGCCGGCTGGTGGCCAGTGTGGACCCGTTCGGCGACCTGGTCGTGTCCGGGGAGAACACGGGCGACGACGTGGCCGCCTTGCTGGGTGAACAGACGGTGCGGTTCCGGTTGTCGGTGGAACGCCCATTCGTGGAGGTCGTCGCCACCGCTCTGATCGAGGAACTGATGCCGGACCTCGGTGATGCATTGGACTGGATGGACCGCCACCGGGTCGCCTACACGCTCTACCGGCGGCCGTACCACGGCGAGACACACGGGATGCCGATGCCGGAAACGGCTTTGGAGTTGCCGGATGCAGAACATCCCAAACTGGTGTTGCTGCTACTGCGGGAAGGGTTCGCCTCAGGGGCCATCGCCACCGAAGCCCGGCTGCAATCGCTGCTCGAATACCACGGGATGCCGGTACGGTTCGAGCTGAACGGTGAGGCGTGACCGGGCATCGGTCTGAGCACGGCGGGCGGATCGCTCAGATTCTCGGCGAAAGCGGAGTCGGACTCGAAGCCATCTAGGCGTCTGGAGGGAAGGCATGAGTAGGCGAAGCAGAACGGTGAATCTCTCCGAACGGGTCCCGGGACGTCTGGAGGCCATGTTCGATCCGGATGGGAGTCTCACGCTCGAAGGGCAGGCGTTGGGCAGTAGTGGAGCCGACTACGAATACTGGTTCACGTTCGAAGTCGCCAATATCGATCGCCTGTTCGCCAGATTGCTGGAGACATCCTTCCCAACCCTCGCTGAAGCACTCGAGTGGGTGAACGGTCAGCGGATCGGAAAAATGACCGTCGAGCAACTGGGTCGAGGACACCACTCCCCCACGTCGACCAGATACGGTCGCAGCCTGCTCGCCGCCATACCCTCCGACCGCCACACGCCTCTGCTACTCGTCCTGCTCCGCGAGAGCTTCACAACCGGACCGTTCCACAACAGCACCGCCTTCCGGGATTGGCTGGAACTCAGACACGTTCCGTTCAAGTTCTCTAACTACTTCTAGAAGCGGCATTAGGAGCACGTCTGGCGCCAGGTGACGCTTTTCTGGCGAACCGTCTGTCCCGGGTGGGCGCTGTTTGCCCAAGGCGAACGTGGTGTCGAGCGCAGTTGTGAGGATATGGGGGTAATCGGGGGCGGGTTTCTTGGACGATGGGTGGGGGGTCTGGGACTCTGTGTGGTGGCCCC
>JARGFH010000099.1 GCA_029210695.1 Acidimicrobiia bacterium | reverse complement strand
CGTAGTAACCATCAGATTGGCAGAGCCCTCCTAATCAACCGGGAACCCCTACACCCCGCTCAATTCCGAAGCGCCGGTTATGTCATGGGCTCGCGGCAGGCTGGAAGGGCCGCCGGGATGGCGGCATCAGCCAACTCCTTCAATCAAGGCCCGGCCTCCAAGCTGCACGATGTAAACGATCGACTCGATCGGCTGGTCATGGTGGTAGAGGCAATGTGGTCGCTCCTCGAAGAGTCCGGGTTCACCAAGGAGCAACTCGACGAGCGCATACGGGCGATGGACCAGGTCGACGGAACCGAGGATGGGCGAGCATTTCGCCAGCGCCTCCGCTGTCCGAGTTGCGATTCTGTGGTCGTCGAAGGCATCGGGAACTGCCAGATCTGCGGCACCGAGGTCGGTGAGGCGAGCCCGTTCGCCGGAATCTGACGCGCCTTTCGGGCCACAACTGCGGAGCGGTGTGAAACAATGTCCCGGTGGAATCTCGACAGCACCTGGGGGCCGGACCCGATCACTGGGATGCCGTTCATCGAAAGCGAGATCCCGACCAGCTCACCTGGTTTCAGCCGATGCCCCGCCTCTCGCTGGGTCGCATCGAACGGTCTGGAGTAGAGCCGTTCCAGCGCATCGTCGACATCGGCGGCGGATCTTCCCTGTTGTGTGATGCCCTGATCGAGCGCGGGTACCGCGATGTGACCGTAGTCGACATCTCCGGCGCCGCGTTGACGCACGTCGAAGCCAGGCTCCAGGGAGCCCGTGAGTGCGTAACGCTCATCGAGGGCGATGTGGGCACCTACCGCGGCGACCGACGATTCGACCTCTGGCACGACCGGGCTGTGTTCCATTTCCTCACCGAGGATGACGAGCGCGACCGGTATATGAGAACCATGGAGTCGAACCTCGCAGAGCAGGGCCACGTTGTTATGGCCACGTTCGGTTTGCAGGGACCGTACATGTGCAGCGGGCTACCGGTTCGACGCTACGGCCCCGAGAGTCTCGCCGCCGCCCTCGGAGGCCGGTTCCATCCGGTGACGTTCGAAGAAGAGCTGCACGCCACGCCGGCCGGCGGTACACAGCATTTCCTCTACGGCCTGTTCAGGCGGGTCGACTGATCCGGTTCCCAAGTCGGATACCATCGCCTATTGCCCAAAGCCTTTGACTGTCGCCTGTTGCCATCTGCGGTCAGCCGCCGGCGATCGAGATGATCTCGTCGGCGGTGATCACAAAGATGCCGTTCGTCGTGACCACCGGGCCGCCGAAGATGGAATCTCCAACTTTGAACTGCCACAAGGCAGAGCCGGTCTCTGAATCGACTGCGTAGACCGTTCCGTCTTGTGTGCCGAAATACACGACGCCTTCGGCAACGGTCGGAGGGGTCGTGATGCGGCTCCCGGCAGTGAATGGTCCGTCCCAGACGTTCGCAGCCAGGGTATCGAGATCCCAGGCCATCAGGAAGGAGTTCTCAGCCGCGTAGACCGTTCCGTCTGCGTAGGCGGGGGAGAGCGGAGAGTCGATCTGGTCGACGATCAGGCGAGGTGCCGCGTTGCACCGGTCGGTAGGGATCACCAGGATGGACCCGTCCGTCGGAATGATCACCTGATTATCGGCAACGACGGGATGACTCGAGGGGCGCATGCCCGTGGCAATTGGGGTGCAAATCGGCTCTCCGTTGCTCAGCGAGATCAGATGGAGGCGGCCGTTGTCGTCCGCCGCGTAGATAGTTCCGTCGGAGATGGCCGGGGTGTGAAAGAACGGCGAAACGTAGGTATTGGGGACCGGGTAGCGCCAGACGATCTCGTGGTCGCCTCCGACCGCGATGACAGATCCTGATTCAGTCGCCACGATGATCTTGTCGTCGGCGATGAGTGGTGCCGCCGACACGTCGGATCCCAGATTCATCTGCCAGTGTTGTGAACTTCCTCCGCCGAGCGCGTTGCGCGAGTACACGGTGCCGTCCTCGCTGACCGCGATGAGGCGGGTGGCCGTCTCACTGGTTCCCTCCGGCCCGGTCGAATAGGTGAACTGCCCGACCGCCGGTGCGGTCTGCATCCGGCCGTTGGTCTGCATGGTGAATCGAATGACTCCGCTGGTCTGGTCGACGGCGTAGACGACGTCGTGGGTGGCGCTCACCACGTAGAGAAACCGCCCGTACGCGATGGGGTCCGCCCCGAAGAAGCCCCCTGGTCGGACGGGCTCCCAGTAGCTGCCCGCGAGGTTTCGGAATCCTCCGTTGGTCTCGCCGGTGAGAGCTATGTTGCCCCTGAAGTCGTTCCGCCCGTACACCCCGAGATCACCGGGATCGATGATCAGTGGTGCGCCTGTAATCGTCGGAAGGGTCACCGTCGTCGTGGGGGCGAGGGAACTTGCCGTTGGCTGGTCGGTTGGTGACTCGTCTTGGAAGAGCAGATACCAGGCGAGGGCGTTGGTGGCCAGCAGCACAACGATCGCCGAGAATGCCAGGATGGGCCAGACCCGGGCAGGCTGTCTCGAAACTGCCGGACGGTGAGGCCGTTCGAGGGTCGGAGGCCTCATCATGTCCCTCGCCCGCTAGTCGGGTTGCTCAACGGAAGTTTGTTGATTCGCGTGCCGTGGCAGAGCGATTGGAGTTGCGCATCCACGACGTCCCCCTTCGCTTCGCATCAACACTACGCGGCGTCGGGATCGTGCGACGACCGTTTTTGCGCGGCAAATGCCGGGTCCGGCGAGACATTGCCGCGCAAAAACGTGTGGGATGGCCGGCTAGCCGTTCACCCAGGAGTCATGAATCTCCACCGTCTGGACCGCACCGGGCAGGTTCATCCACGAGTCGTGGACTTCGGCCGGCTCCGAGTCGATCAGCACGAGCGCCAAAACGATGCCGGCGGTGATGGCTAGAACCGCAATCAATAACAGCGCCAGGTTCCTCATCGTCGAGGATACGTGGGCCGGTGGTAGTTGCTCCCGGACCGCTTCCGCGGTCTCGACGGGAGCCTCACGTGTGAGCGTCATCACGCCCTCCTTCCGACCGGTTCCCCGGGCGGAGCTAGGCACGTCTGTGCCCCCACCTCGTTGCTTCCGCCCGTTGAACGGGCCTATAGACAGCATCGCGCCGGCGCGATCCGCGGGCAATCGTTTTTGGTGGGTTTGATTGTTGAGTCGTCAAAGGTCGACCGTATCCCAATGGCAGGCACGGCACTATCGGTGGATGCCACCTATCTGGCGGCTTGGCATCCCCACCTCAGGGGCGCTCCGAAGCCCCCCTGAAGACACGAGGAAATCACCGGATCGATGCCCGGGGATTTCCGTCGGTGGGGATGGGACCGTGGCAGGATGGCAGGCACAGGAGGTTTCGATGCCGGTTCGCTATGAGTCACGAGGAAACGTGGCACTGATTTCGATCGAGCGACCCGATCGGCGCAACGCCATCAACCTGGAGACGGCCGAGTTGCTGGGTGACGCTTGGCTTCGATTCGACTCCGATGAGGAGGCGTGCCTGGGCATTCTCACCGGCGCCGGGGGTGTGTTCTCATCCGGCGCCGACCTCAAAGACTTCGACCTCGTCGACCGTCCCGAGGGGTTCCTCGGGTTCACGAGAATGACCGTCTCGAAGCCGACGATTGCGGCGGTCGAGGGATACTGCGTGGCGGGCGGCCTCGAAATGGCCCTCTGGTGCGATCTGCGGGTCGCGGGGGAGGGGGCGGTCTTCGGGTGCTTCGAGCGGCGCTTCGGGGTGCCGCTGGTGGATGGCGGTACCCAGCGGTTGCCGCGTCTGGTCGGGTTGTCGCGGGCGATGGACCTGGTGCTGACCGGTAGGCCGGTAGATGCCGGCGAAGCTCTGCGCATCGGACTGGCCGACCGGGTGGTCCCGGACGGCACTGCGGTGGCGGCGGCGCTCGAGTTGGCCGCCACCATTGCGGCGTTTCCCCAGCCGACGGTTCGCTCCGACCGGATGGCGATGCTCGAAGGGCTGGGGCGGCCGCTCGCAGAAGGTCTGGAAATCGAACGCCTGCACGGCCTGGGCGTTCTCGACCTCGCCGCCGAGGGCTCGGAGCGGTTTGAGAAGGGCGCCGGTCGCCACGGCGGGGGCCTAGTTTGACGCCTACCAGCGGAGCAGCATCGAACCCCAGGTGAAGCCGCCTCCGAAGGCGGCGACCGCCACCAGCATGCCGGGTTGGAGCGTGCCGTCTTCGACGGCGTCTCGCATACCGAGTGGAATCGTGGCGGCGGTGGTGTTGCCGTATTTATGGATCGTGTTGTAGACCTTTTCGGTCGGGATCCCGAGCCGCTGGGCGACTGCCTCGTTGATCCGCAGGTTTGCCTGGTGGAAGAAGAACAGGTCGACGTCATCGATCGTCACTTTGTTGGCCGTCAGGGTTTCTCCTATGCCTTCCGACATCCGCTTCACTGCGTTCACGTAGACGGATCTCCCGTTCATCTGTGGGTACTGGTCGCCGCGGTCGAGGTGGGCGTGGGTCACGAGCCCATCCGGAAAGGCCATCCCGGGAGAAGGGACCCACAGGTCCTTGGCGCCGGTGCCATCGGCATGCAGATGGGTGGAGAAGATCTGCGGATCGTTCGAAGTTCCGGCCTCCGTGGCTTCCACGACGACGGCGCCTGCGCCGTCCCCGAACAGGACGGTGACGTCTCGTCCTTCGTCGCTGATATCGAGACCTTTCGAGTGGATCTCTGCACCGATCACCAGCACCGTGCGGTACATGCCGGTCCGGATGAACTGGTCGGCGATCGATGCTGCGAAGACGAACCCGGTGCACTGCTGGCGGATGTCCAGGGCCGGAATCTCGCTGATCCCCATCTTCGTCTGGAGGAAACAGGCGGTGCCCGGGAAGAAATGGTCGGAGCTGAGCGTCGCAACGATCAACATGTCGACGTCCTCGTTGGCGACTCCGGCCGACGCAAGCGCAGCGTTGGCGGCTTCGAGCGCCAAATCGGATGTGGTGGTCTCGGGATCAACCCAGTGGCGTTGATGGATGCCGGTGCGCTCGACGATCCACTCGTTCGATGTATCCATCAACTGCGCCAGGTCCTCGTTGGTCACGACCCTGGGGGGGACGAAACCGCCGACTCCGGTGATCCTCGATCGTACCCCTGCCATCACGTCGTTCCTCCTGGTGATCAGTCCATGGTAGGCAGGGAACGGGCTCTCCTACTGGCCGGCCGACCTCCACGCCTCCCGGAGGGGAACCTTGGCACCGATTCTCAGTATCGAACCCCTGTACACGCGCCCACCCAGCCGGATCAGCAAGTAGGTTGCTGCGACCACCAGCGCGATGGAGATCAGCATTTCCCAAGACGGAACGTCGGTCAGCGAGGCGCGAATGGGCATGACGAGCGGCGAGAGCGGAGGAACCATCGACCCGATCGTCGCCAATGTGCCGTCCGGGTTCTCGAGTGCCGCCAGGGAAACGAAGTAGCCGGGGAGGAGCAGCATCACCGGGAGCATCCCGACGCTCTGGGCATCTTCCTGTCTCGACACCGTTGCTCCGATCGCCGCATAGACGACGCTGAAGAACGCAAAGCCGAGCAAGTACCAGAAGACGATCCAGAGCAGCACTCGCATGCTCAGCGCTCCGAGGTCCACGTCGGCGATATCGAACATGCTCACCATGAGCAGCGAGGCGCCGCCCAACAAGATGAGCTGCACGAGGCCGAGAACGCCGATACCCATAACTTTGCCGGCCAGCAGCTCATGTGGTCGGACCCGTGACAGGACAACCTCGACCACCCTGGACGATTTCTCCTCCATCACTCCCATCATCACGAACTGTCCGAACATCAGGATCGAGATGTAGAGGATGAACGAACCTGCGTAGGCTGCCACCTGTTTCGGCCCTGCCTCCGGGTCGGGTTCGTTGAGCGTGCGGGAATCGAGCGGTGGCGGGCTGAGCAGTGAGGCGGCTTCGCCGGTGCTGAGGCCGAGATCGGCGATAACTTGCCGGCGGTCGATGCCTTGGACGGCGGCCGTGATGATCGAAGCTAGCTCCAGCGATGGTCGCTCGTTCCAGACGAGTTCGATGCCGTCGACGATGAGAACATCGGCGCGATCGTCGGCGATGGCGGCTTCGCCCTCACCGGTATTCAGGTATGAGGTGAGGTCGACCGTCTTGTCGAACGCCCCGGCGGATTCGGACAGCGCAGTTTCGAGTCCGCCCGGTCGGGTTCCGACCAGGCCGATTTCGTAGGCTGGCGCATCACGCATCTCCATTGTCATGAGTGGCCCGACCGCGGCAACGAGCCCGATGATGACAACCATCGACACCAGGAAGGCGCGGCTCTTGGCACGTTGCAGGAAGTCGCGTGAGGCGACGAGGAGGATCTGGCGGAAAGTGTTCATCGCCGCACCGCCTCTCTGAAGATGTCGGAAAGCCGGGGTGGTTCAACCGCGAACTTCGTAACCGTTCCGTCGGCCTGCGCCTGTTCGAGGAGCTGGGCGAGGTCGGTCTGACGGTCGATCAGGTACCGATTGCTTCCGCGAGCGTTGCCGAGGAACTGTGCTCCGGCACTCTGCGGCTTCCACTCGTGTCCGTTGACGGTCACTTCGAGGTGGAGGAACTCGGATCGGCTCTTGAGTGTCTCGAGGATTCCCGAGACCATTACTCGACCGTGGTCGATGATGACGACGTCCTCGCACACGTCCTCGACGAGGTCGAGTTGATGGCTCGAGAACACGACGCCCATGCCTGAGTCGGCGAGCCGGCGCAGGATGTCGGCCATTGCCTCGACTCCGAGTGGATCGAGACCGGCGAATGGCTCATCGAGTACCGCCAGTCTTGGCCTGTGGACGAGCGAAGCTGCCAGCTGGACGCGCTGCTGGTTGCCGTGCGACAGCTCCTCCAACTTGGACAGTGAGCGATCGGCGAGTCCGAGTTGGTGGAGCCAGATGGACGCTTCGGCGGCGGCATCCGACCGGCTGAGCCCGGAAAGCCGGCCGAAATAGGCGAGTTGCTCCCCGATCTTCATCTTGGGGTAAAGCCCTCGTTCCTCCGGCATGTAGCCGAATGTGAGGCGGTCGCGATGGTCGACGGGTGTGCCATTCCAGGTCACCGAACCGGCATCGGGATCGACGAGGCCAAACACGCAACGCATCGCCGTGGTCTTGCCGGCGCCGTTCGGTCCGAGGAATCCGACGATCCGTCCGGGCGCCACGTCGAAGCCTGCGCCGTCCAGCGCCACTACATTGCCAAACCGCTTGTGAAGGTCAACCAGCGAAAGCAACCAGACCTCCCGACTACTCCGCCACGTTGCCACGTCTGTTAATCGGAGCACAGGGTCCGGATGACCGTTCAGGGGACCAATCGGCCCTTCTTCTAGTGGTCCGTCGCGGATTTGGTGACTTGGTCTCCTGCCGGACGATCCCCGCTGTGGCAGGGTTCGTGGCAC
>JARGFH010000098.1 GCA_029210695.1 Acidimicrobiia bacterium | reverse complement strand
GTCGGTACGGCAACCACCTTCGAAATAGATGGCGTCACGGTCGAGTCGGACCACCGATAGACGATCGCTGCCAGTGCCCGGTCGGGGGAGAGGCGGGTCGAGGAGACCACGAAGCACCGCCCGCTCATAGAGCCAGCGGACCTCCCCTGCGTCGAGCGGTCGGATACCGAGATGCTGCGAGAGCTGGTCTGCCAGGAGACTCGCCTGTGACGTCAACATTGCCAGCCGTCCAGGTCCTGGAGGGGCCGATGGGGCACCGAATGCCGATGCCACCTCCGTCGACGCAGCACGGATGCGATCTATCATTCGGCGACCGCCGCGGGAGTCGGGGAGGCGAAGGGCGAGGTACCAGCGGCGCTCATGCACGGGCTCGGCGGCGAGTCGGTCTGCAACACGCCGGGCCGTGCCCGCCCAGCCAGGCGGCCGAATCAGGTCGCCCGTGCCGCGGATCCGGTCTTCGAGTTCCTCCCGCGACAGGCCGTGAGAGATCGAGAGGATCAGCGAGTGGGCCGGGAGCGCCAGGAGGGCGGCGGTGGTGCGGGAATGCACCCCCCGGGCGTCCCGAACCGAACGGTGCGCATAGGCGAACGGCTCCACCTCGAAGCACGCCCACACCGCCCCATCGGTGCCCCACACCAGATGGCCGGCGATGCTGTGAACCGGAAGCGGGTTAGCCATCGGTGCGGCTCCGTTGGGTCGCTGATGCGCACCGGATCACCGTTCCAACCGGATTTCCGCGAGTCGGCCGTGCCTGAGAAACCGGCGCTCCGTTGCGTACACCCCGCCGGCATCCGGACGACAAGAACACCATCGCCACGCCGGCGGCAACCAGGAACGGGGAGCGACCCTCGATCCTCCAATGCCTCACCGCCCACCCGACCCCGGCGACCACCACAGTGAACACCCCCAGGTTGCCAATCGAACCGAGATGCGCCCACAGAGGTCGGGTTACCAACATCAACCCGCTCATCCCGGCGACCGCGCCGAGTTGTGACGCCGACAGGGCCCACGGCAGCCGCCAACCGGCGACGTGCCCGATGATGACCGGATGGCGCAGCGCTTGGGTATACGAGTGGTAGACATCGACGTCCATCGCGCGCCCCTCAGATCATCGCGTCGGGAAGCGGGACGGCTACGACCATATGGGCGGGTGGTGCGAGGGCACCGACGTCCTCGGCCACCTTCTGCTGAAGCCAGTCGGTGGCGTTGATGGCGAACAGGACGATGGCGGCCAGGATGATCACCCCGATCACGGCCGAGACGGTCCGCTTCACCAGCCACGACCACAAGATCATGCCGATGGCGATCAACACCGCCGCCCCAATCGCCAGGTTGGTCAGGTTCCCGACCACGGTTTCTGCTGTTTCGATCATTCGAATCTCCTCTCAGTTGGCTTCGGGTTGCTTGAGGGTGGGTGCGGGCAGCAGTCGGGACACCTCCCAGCGGCCATCTCGCTGCTCGACCACCAGGGCGTACTCGAGAATCTGGGTCCGGCCGTCCGCATCCGTGCCGCGAACCAGGACTGCGACCTCGGTGGATCCGTCCGGTGTCTCGACCAGACCGCTGCGGAGGACCTCGACGCTGGTGAACGGCGGTGGCTGCACCGCAACGATGGGTGAGGACGGAGAGGCGTATCGGGTCAGCTCCCCGGCGCCGGTCAGGAACGCAGCGAGGAAACGGGGCAGCATCTCCTCCAAACCCGGCGCAACGTCGAGACCGTCAAAGCGTCCGATCAGAAGCTCAGGTGCCGCCACCCTCGCCGGCCGTGGGATCAGCGCGGGTAGCCCGACGACGACCCACCCGGTCGTCGTCTCGGCAACCCCGACCGAGAAGTAGCGGACTCCCACGGGCTGGTCACCAGACTCGGGGTCGGAGGCGACAACCTCTGCCGCGACCACCACGGCGTAGTAGCCGGGGGAGACCTCCTGCGCCCCGAGGCTCGTCGTCCTGACCGCCCTCCACGATCCGGTCTCGACGCTGTCCAGGGCAACGTCGACCAGGAACGGATCCAGAGCATCGATCGTGTCCTCGCCTGCACCGAGGTAGGCAGCGATGAACAACTCGGCGAAGCCCTCCACCCCGGACGTGTCGGGTGGCACCTCGACGGCGGTCGACGCACCAAGGGTATCGAGGCTGTCACCGATCGACGACACCCGGTTCGCCACCAAGAGCGCCGCCACCGGGCCGGAGATCACGAGCATCCACAAGACGACCTGGACAGCCCGGATGGTCAGCAGCGGACTCATCTCGCGGCGGCGATACCTCCCACGGGGGAGCGCTTCCTGAGGGTTGTCGACGGTCATCGAATGCCTCTCGACCGGCCCGAAACGCAGCACCGTCGGCGGCCGCGGTCGACCATCTGACGACGTAGCGCCTCGATCCGGGCGTCCTCGGCCCGCCAATAGCCGTCCTCAAAGAAGCTCACCACGCGGCCGGCCAAGTCCCTGGACGGAAGCATCCCGCCGGTGTTCAGCAGGTCGTCGAGCAAGTCACACCAGTCGTCCATCCCGAGTCGGATCTCGCTGTCGAGTTGGCCTTCCGTCATGGCCTGGACGTCCCGGTCACCGAGTCGGTCGTCGGGCTGCTGTGGCCAGTGGGCTTGCATTGCTCTCTCCCTTCCGTTGGCGACGAGGGCCTGATCGCCCGGTCGCGGATGTATGGGGCAGCCGATGGGGACGAACGCGCCGCGTTCTCTGAACGAGTGAGATCTCATCGGGAAAGAACGGGGCTCTGTCGCACCCGGCGCTCCATTTGCAGACGGCGCTGACGAAGCGTCTGGGGATCAACCTCTTGGGCCGCAGCCACCTCATCCACCGAGACACCAGCGATCCGGGTCATCACCACCAGACGGGCAGCGTCGTCGCGAACCCGCGCTCGTTGCCGCACCCACTCGACGAACTCGTCGATCTGTTGAGCCTCGGGCTTGCCATCCGGCGTGTCGTCGCTGGCTTCGAGATACGAGTAGTCGTCGACGAACACCACCGGCTCAGATCGTGCCCGAACAGCCGACCGCAGGACGCGTCGCCTCGTGTTCGTGTATATGCGGAAACTCGGCGGCGTCCCCGCCGGCTCGGTGGCGCACCAAGAGATGACATCCAACGCCGTCGCCACGACCCGGGCGGCCCGCTCCTCGACATCCCAACCCCGAATCCCGTTGATCAGGCTCTTCACACCCGGCAAGACCACCTGAAGCGCGGCGCGTCTGGCGATGGCGTCGTTGGTGGCACGTTGAAGGAGAGCGGTGAGAACCTTGTCCCGATCCGCCCAACTCGCAGCATCCCGCCGCTGGGCCGCCGCCACAAGCTGGTCACCGTCATCGAACGTCAACCGCTCATCACCGGCGGCCCAGGACTGAATGCGATCTCGCATCAGCCGAGATCCGGCGAGTACTCGCCAATCGGCGTCGAGCCGCCGGAGCAACTCAGTCTGCGACGCACTCACCGGCGATCTCGGCCCCATGGAAGCCTCCTCTCTTTGTGTCCACGAGAGGAAGCATCCGCGCGAACCCTGTCACCAGAGTGTCAGTAACCCTCTCACCAGAGTGTTATCGAGCTTGTGCACGTGCACCAGAACGTTCTCTTGCAGCGACGCCGGGTTTCGTCCGCGAACGTGGCCTCCCCCTTCCTCAGGAGGAGTCGACACGGGCGCTTGTACCATGCGTCGAACCTGGATGCGAGCGTTCTATGGAGTCCGATGGAGATCAAGCCCAAAGGCCGGCAACGTGAGGTGCTGTATCTGCCCACCGAGGGGCACTACGTAGTTCTTGGTTCCGCGGGCAGCGGTAAGTCGACAGTGGCGGTGCTTCGTTCTCGGTATCTGGCCGACTCCGGGCTCGATCATGCGGGGCGCGTGCTACTCGTGACCTACACGCAGGCGCTGACCAAGTACCTGGCGCAACTTGTCGGTCCGGCGGGGCCGTCTGTGGACGTTCTGACACTCCATACGGTCGGGCGCAACGCTCTCGCGGCCACGGGGGCCACTGATCTCTATGACGCGTGGGCGATGAAGCGACTGCAGGAGCAGGCGATCAGCGCTTTCAAGCAATCGCATCCGACCCATCGGCTTGCAGGCCGCCCGACGCGTTTCTTTGTCGATGAATTCGCATGGATCGCGGGACATGGCATCGAGGACAAGGCTGCCTACGTAGAGGCGGACCGCGTTGGCCGAGCTTCCGCCCGTCTCATGCGAGCCGATCGCGGGACGATGTTCGACATCTACATCTCGTATCTCAGCGTTCGGGGTGAGGCAGGGTACGACTACGACCTTCAAGACATGCCGCATCGACTTCACCTCGCGTTGAGAGATGGGAAGGCGCGCCTTCCCTACAAGCATGTCGTGATAGACGAAGCCCAAGACTTCCCGCCGGAGGTACTGCGAGCAGCGAGCCAGATCATTCCTGACGACGGTTCCGTGACGGTCTTCGCCGACTATGCACAGCAGATCTACGGGCACCGTATGTCATGGAGATCGGCAGGGCTCAGCGTCTCGAAACTGTGGGAGCTGGACGGCAACTATCGGAACACGAAGCAGATCTCGGCAGTAGCTGGGGCAATCGCGGTGCTTCCCGGTTTCGAAGTGGATGATCTCCGCCCACTGACGCCAGCACGCCAGGACGGACCTGCTCCCACTCTCACTCACTGTGCCACGGTCGATGCGGAGAGCCGGTGCATAGCTGCCAATGTGGAGAGATTCGCATCCCAAGGCAACGTGGCCGTGTTGGCTCGGACCGTTGGAGACAGGCAGCGCCTCGCATCGATCCTTCCGTCAGGAGCCAAGAAGCTCGATAGGAACCTGAACGGCCTCGCGCCAGACGGTATCTACTACGGAACGCTCCATGCAGCGAAGGGTCTTGAGTTCGACAGCGTGCACATTGCGCACTGCAGCAGCGATCATCTCCCAGACCCGCAAGCATCGGATGCGCTTGGTGTCGATGAGGCTCGAGCCGAGGACCTACGCCTGCTGTATGTCGGTGTTACCAGGGCCCGAACCAATCTTGCGATCAGCTATGTCGGGACGAAGTCTCAACTGCTTCCCGTGGATCCGGGCCTCTTCGAAGAACGGTCTATCCAATGACAGCGAATCCGATTCAGGGCAAGGTGGACGCAAGAGGCATCACTCGCCTGTGTCATATCACGCGCTCCATGACGCTTCCGTTCATTGTCGAGATGGGTGAGATCGTCGCTACCAGTCGTTTGGACCAGGACGAGCTCGCGATCTACTACCCGAACGACCACATGCGGCTGGACGGTCACAAGACCCATGTGTCATGCTCGGTGCAATACCCGAATGCCTGGTATCTCAAGTTAGTCCAGGCAAGAGAGCCACTGTTCAAGGACTGGATCGTGCTCTTGATCGAGCCCGATCCGCTCTGGTGGAGCAATACACTGTTCTGTCCCGTCAACGCTGCAACGGAGCACGGTAGGTACATCGCAGAAGGTAAGGATGGGTTCGACGCAATGTTCGAGAACTTCACACCGACGGGGCGCATCGGCAGAGGACTCACGCATCTCGCCTCCTGTCCCACCGACAATCAGGCTGAGGTGCTCGTGCTTGATGGCATTCCCCTCGACCTTGTCCGGTGTGTGGTCGTTCGAGACGAAGCTCAGGCGAAGCGGGAGAGATGGAAGCTCAGTGAGTTCGGCCTTAGCGTGCCGGAGCTAGGTCTCGCGATTTGCCCGGAGTTCTTTGACCCGAGAGCCCTCGCCGGCAGGATCGCTTCCAGCGTCGAGACCGACCCTAGCTGCGGATCGTTCTGGGGAGGTAGGTGAGAACGTGGCTAAACGACCAGTGTTCATACCGGACCCGACGGGAGCTCTTGTAGCTGAGCGGATGGTCGAGTTTGAGTGGCATCCAGGATTCGCGCTCGTCCAGAAACGCAAGAACATCGACTCGCTGCACCGGGCTGCTGTCATCCATCTGGGGAGGGAACCTCTCCTCGAAGTCTCCAGTAAATCTCCTCGTGCTCTCGGGGCACGATTGAGCGCTTTCAATCTCCACGTTCCCTTTCGAGAGTTCGATCGGCGTATTCCGCTCGAGTCGGCTTTCCAAGGTTCGAAGGTGTTTGCCGCGTCTGGTCAACATACTGAGATCTACGAGGCGCGCTCCGGGGCCGAGGCAAAGAAGGCGGCACGCGAATACGATTCGGAAGCCCTTGTCGCCTTTATGTACGAGGGGCGAACGTGGCCGCTCGAACCCAAAACAGTGTTCTACGACTGGCTGTACATCGGAGCGCTGCTCGAGCTCTGGGGCGAGCGGCCTGCCCTGCTCTCCGAGCTGTCCGGGTTCCAGGGATTCACCGACATCGAGTTCAATCCGAAGCGGTCGCTGAACTGTCAGGCGCGATCCTGTGCCCTGTTCGTTGCGCTTGCTTCAACCGGCGACATCGATCGCTATGTGCGGGATCCCGACATCTTCGTCGCGGTTCTAGGGGAACGGGGATATTGCATGCCCCCAGGTCCGATAGCGTTCCTCTGAGGTCCCCTTGGGCTGCTGACCCCTCGCCACTTGGCATCGAGCCGACTTACCAGTTCAGGCTGCACACCCGCCTCGGCGGTCTGGCGGTCCATGCACCTGTCCGCGACCTCGGTGACCTGCTGCGCACTCATCGAGAGATCGCGAGGTTCCGCGAGGCCCATGTCATGCAGCGTGACGAGCTGCTGGCTCTTCTCGACGATAGACGCACAGTTGGCTTCACGGACGAGGACAGAGTCATCGTGTTTCGGTCTTGTGTGCGTCTTGGGCTGCCAGTCTGGTGGTCGGTGGGCGACGATCTCAACCTTGATCGCCTCGTCAATGGCTTGAGACATCTCGCGGCTCAGTCACGTGCCGGAACCGAGCTGGCTCAGCTGCTTCGATACCTGGCTGTCCTACCGGGCGACCATGGCGCCGTCGCAGCCGACGCAACGCAGCGGAGCCGCGCTGTCGCAGTGCAGGAGATGGTGCGGATCCGCGGGATGGGGTGGGAGCAGCGTCTCGCCGAATTGGTGGAGCCTCGACAGGACCTGGTCAACATTGATGCAGGTGCGGTGACCTACGGAGGGCAGGTGGTTGAGATCGGCGGCCTCTCGATCGTCGAGATCCTGCGCAGGAATCAAGTTGATCAAGCTCAGATCACTCGTCAGGTGGCAGAGGCATGCGGACGGCGGTTGCGAGACGTGGCGTCAGAGGCTGCGTTTGATGTTCTCCTTTGGGGTTGTCTCACGGATGGCAAACCGTCACAGCACTACGACGATGCGACGAAGCGACATTCCTTCCCGAACAGATCCGTGCCGCGGTGCCGGGCACGGCTTCATAACGCTCAAGCCTCCATACCGCGTCCATACCGCGAGAGGGTGGGATGGAAGGGGAAACAACGCGAAACGTTGAGAGGCGAAAAGCCTGTCAGGAAGGGTGTTTCACGGGTTTCCCCCGGTCAGCGACACCCCCACAATCGGGCTCATAACCCGAAGGTCGTAGGTTCAAATCCTACCCCCGCTACTAGCAAAGGCCCTGGTCAGAGC
>JARGFH010000097.1 GCA_029210695.1 Acidimicrobiia bacterium | reverse complement strand
ACAACCCGCCCCGGACCCGACCATGAATTGGGTTAGGAACCCGGCGACCTATATCAAAGAGTCAGATACACCTCGGGAACCGAAGCTCAACAACCAGGCCAACAGCGCCTCATAGCCCGCCTGGGTGGTGTCGAACTCAGCGACGCCTAACAAGCCCCCGATCCGATCCAACGCGGCGGCGACGTGAACATCGAGGTGGGTATCCACCCCACCGGTGATCAAACCCGCAGATACCATGGTCATGGCCATCCCTTTCTCTCGACCTATGGGCAAAGGGTTGGCACGCACCACCGGGACGGCGGACACCGACACGGCTCGAGCTGTTACCGCAGCCCGACCGGCGTCGCACCGCCCGACCGGTGAGTGCCGGCGTCCCCCAGAGAGTCCGGCCGACTCGTCATTCACAAGACAACCAACCTGGCGTCAGCCGGTTCGTGGGTCAGACCGGACCCCAAGGAGACCACCCAACCGTAACCAACCACCAACAACGGCGGTGGCTCGACCAGGCCCCCACATCATCACCCTGCCGGTTCTCAAGGGTGACCCAACCTCATCCACAGGTCCCCGATTTCGCCTCGCAACATCCGCCGATCCGGATAGCTGCGAGTCGGCTTTTCGCTCAGGGGAGGATGGCGTCGAGGAGGCGCTCGGCCGATACCTCACCGAACACGGTGATAACGAACACGATGGTGGGAACGATCAATCCCGCCACGGCACGCAGGAGGGTGCGGGTGGTGGAGGTAGTCGCAGGGGCATCGCGGATCCTGTCGTGGAGGAAGAGCAGATCCCGGAGCTGCTCCGACTCTTGTGTTGAAAGGTCGGTGTACCGTGACTTGAAGGGCTTGATAAGCTGTCGCAGCTCCTCTAGTTGCTGCTGGCGGGTCCGCTCGACGATCTTGCGGACGCTGGCCCGGTCCCCAAAGGCTGCGCCAATCGTGGTGAGGTAGCCGATCACGATGAACCCCACCGCCAGCGGTACCACTACCGGTGAATCCCAGGACACCAGGACCAACATGAGCACCAAATAGACGGTGATCCACCACGCCAGCGCTCTCACGTTCCACATCTGCATCGCCGTCCGGACTTCGGGCGAGTCGGCCGGGCTCGGCCAAAAGAGATCGTGGTGGTACCTGGCCTGGCGGGCCGCGAACGCCCACTCGAAGAAGTCCCCGAAGACCATCAGCGCCCCGAATTCGTAGAGCAGCAGGGCCAGCAGGACGACGCTGCCGGCGGGAAGCTCGTCCATCCCCGTTGGAGCAAACAGCCAGCCGGCCCCCAGCATGAGGGTCGCCACCGCCACACCGCAAGCCACCATCACCGACGGCCGGGACCAGCGCCGCATCGCGGCAGCCAGATCCTCGAGGTCGGATTCCCGCACGATCGTGGGAAGCAGCGGTGTCATGTTCTCCCCCAACTGCCTGATCCACGGCCGCGGCTCGACATCGACGGGCGGCGACGCCAGCAGTTTCATAGCGTCGAACAACCCGGAGAACACGACGATCGCCGTCCAACGGCCCCAAGGAATGTCGGTCCACTGCCCGACCAGCGCGGTGACCAGCAGCGCCAGACCCAGCCTGATGCCAACCCCCAGTGAACCGGCTAACGCCAAGGCTCCCGAACTCTGCGGAGCCAGCCCGAGCCGGCGCCGAATCGAACCCACCAGAGGGGAGAAGAGCGACCGAGCGGTAGAGCCGAACAGCCAGCGGACCTCCTCCACACGGGCGTCGAAGGCTGTGCTGCGGCCGATCGGCTCGTCGGGCCGAACCTCGGACGCGAGTGGGGACGGGCCGGGCTCCGGGGTCGTGCCCGCCTCCGCGGCGGCGCTCCCCACCACCTCCGACAGGGAGTCGGTCAGCCGCGCCCCTCCCGGGGCCTGCGGTGTCGTTGCCACGAGTCACCTCGGCGCCACCTGCGGCAGCGCGTCTCGCCATAGCTCCGCTACAACAGAACTAACCCAATCCATACAATCCGACCAGAGGAAAAAGACCCAACTCCCACCGCCCGATAACCCGGCTGGCGGCCATCTAGGCCCAGGCGGCCCGGGTCCGGGTACTCGATTCGACCCGCTCGCAGAAGAACGACTCCGACGACACCCGCTCGGTGGCGATCGTGGCGCTTCGTCAGTCGGGGCTGCGGGCGGTGACTACCGAGGATCATGTGACGGTGCTGCGGATGTTGGCCAACCGTCACACCCAGCTCTTCAGCCTCAAGACCCAGGCTGCCTGCCGGCTTCACGCTGTGCTGGCGGCCCTGATCCCCGGTGGTCTGGGCACTGAGATGACCCCAAACAGAGCCGCCGGGCTGCTGCAGCGGGTCCGGCCGGTATCGATGATCGAGACCGAACGCAAACGTATCGCCCACCAGCTGTTGGGGGAGGTGCGGAGACTCAACAAAGAACGAGATGCCTCCAAGACCCGCCTGGCCGTGCCCGTGGAGGCGTCGGGCACCACCCTGGTCAACATCTACGGTGTCGGACCCGTCGTCGCCGCCTTGTTGATCGGCCACACCGGTAACGTCTCTCGGTTCCCGATAAGCCATCACTACGCCGCCTACAACGGCACCGCCCCCATCGAAGCATCATCAGGATCACGGAAACGGCATCGGCTCAACCCCCGAGGCAACCGGATGCTCAACCATGCCATCCACACCATTGCCATCTGCCAGCTGCATCACCCCAATACCGAGGGCCGCATCTTCTACGAACGCAAACTCGAAGAAGGTAGAACACCCAAAGAAGCGATCCGGGCGTTGAAACGGCGCCTCTCCGACGTCGTCTACCGCCACCTCCAAGCCGACCAACAGACAAGCTAGGACCCGGGGGCAAACAGGAACGTCCCTGACGCTTGCGCGGCCGGCTTTCCATCCTGATCACCGGCTCTTCAGCGCAGCCACCCCGGGCCACCCCCCAGCCTACGCCCAACTACCGATCGCCGGTCGAGCCGGAATCCCAAACGCGCCCAAACACCCCCTTGACAACCAAACAGGCATCGGTCGGCGTGATTTCAGGTTCGGCTCGTTCCTGTTCATACCGGTTGATCGGCGATGGTGCAATGATCGTCCGCTGTGAGCCTCGCCGCCAATACCTGACTCCACCGCGGCGGCGAGCACCGGTTTCCGGAACTGGTGCTCGCCGCGGAAGTGGGTAGGGCTACTTCTCCAACTGGCCGCGCAAAGCGCCGCCCGGGAAGTCCGCGTTGTGCACATTCACGTAGTAGTCGGACGGGTTCTGGCGGATGTCCTTGATCAGATCCTTGTCAACGCCGTCGACGCATCCGCTCGAAGTATTGAGAGGGACTACGACAGGCCCGTTTACTCCGGCCTCGCCAACATGGATGTGTGCCGCGAATGGCGCGGCGATGCCTGCGAAGGTGATGTCCCAGCAGACTTCACCGAGGCCCTGGTTCAGCGTCACGCTGGCGGAGCCACTCCCGTCCGGGTCGCCCGATACGGGTACCTCAGCCGCTCCCGTAAGCGTTGCGTCGAGTGGGCGGCCGCTGGCCGCAGCCGGGAGCGCCAGTGCAGCCACGACCAGCACGATCACAACCACGAGTACTTTCCTCATCGGATCTCCTCCTCCATCCTTGCCGATACGGTCGGTAACAGTACGTTACAGATCCGCTTTTGGTTCAGCCGTTGTCGTCACTTCACCCCTCCGTCTACCGAGGGGTGACCATCATCCCCGGCGGGGAGCAGTGTGGAAGACCCGCCCGAGAACCGATGGCCAGGTTCCTCCGTATGTCTCGGAGATGGCGGGCGAGAAAAGTCTGAAACGCCGGCTCGACCGGCTCATCAACCCGACAGCGTGGCGCAGCGGACAGATGCCTGCATGGATACTTCTCCCGCAGCTCTTCCTAGCGATTGGCTGGCTGCGGGCGGGCACCGCGAACGCGATCACCGATGGATGGTGGAGCGGTGAGGCGCTGCGTCTATTCCTCGAAGTAGATACTTCCCACGCGGTCACGATCTACCAGCCCTTCCTCACCCAAGTGGTTGAGCCGTTCGCTGGCGTGGTCGCGCCGATGGTGTGCATCGCCGAACTGGTCATTGCCGCATTGCTCGCCCTGAACCGGCGCGTCGTCGGCGCCTTGGCAGTCGCCACATTCCTCAACGTGCACTTCATGCTCGCGGGCGTAGTGAATCCGTCTGCGTTCTACCTGGTGATCGCCATGGTCATTGTGCTGTGGCGCCTGGAGGACGGAACCTCGGAGACCGCTCGCCGGGCGGCGCCGCGCCGGGCTGGGTTCGCCGCGCTTGTGACCACCCTCGGTCTCGCTCCATTCGTGACCACGATTCATCCGGCCCAGGTCATCGAGGACCCCGCCATCGTTCTGATCTTCCTGAGCATGGCTTTCGCAGTTGCCACCTGGCGGGCTCGAAGTCTCGCGGCCCAGTCGCGGCCCAACCGCTCGTCACGGGGCATCGAATTCGGCGGGAGATGACAACGACATCCCGGCTCACGCAGGGGTTTCGGTAGCACGCCCGGAGGGACTCGAACCCCCAACCTTCTGATCCGTAGATCTCCAAGCCGTGTCCACAGGCGTCCACAGCCGTCCACACCAGTCCAGAACGACAGGCTTTCGATTCCACCGGCGTCCACAGCCGTCCGTCGGAATCCACCGCGAATGGCTCCCAACTTGGCTCCCAAGAAAGGCCGACGAGCTCATGGCCCGCAGGCGCGGCGGGGGTCGGCTGCGCTTCGAGAGATCACCCCTCGGTGCTCACCTGGATGGGAACATCCTCCCGGAGAACCAGCATGACTGGAGCCGGTGGTGACCAGCGTCGGGAGTCCAATCGAAACGAGGATCCGCGCCACCCGACACCCCCGGGGTTGAGTATCACGAAGGTTCGAGACGTGGAGTTGGGCGAAACAGGCTCGGCCGTCGGCGATCTGTCCGGGATGGAGGACAACGCGACAGTCGGAAACAGGCCGGAGCGTTCGTCATCCGAAGATGAGCCCCACCGGTTGCCCCGTTTCCGGAGCCGCCGATTACGGCGAATCGCCTACCGGCGAGGGAGGTGACCACGACGCAACCGTGAAAGGCTCCCGAGAAGTGGACTGGAAACCGGGGGTCTCGGTAGTTAGGGTTGCTCTTCTTTGAGCAGGCTTTGTTGTGCGGGGGAGGTTTCTCGGTGAATGCTGCCGATCTGGCTGTGGAAACAACGGCTCTCTCGAAGTCCTACGACGGTGTACATGCAGTTGACTCGATTGACCTGAAAGTCCCTCATCATTCTGTCTTTGGGTTTCTCGGTCCGAATGGCGCAGGCAAGACAACGACGATGAAGATGTTGCTCGGTCTCATCCGACCTTCAGCAGGGTCCGGAACCGTTTTTGGCCTGGATATCGTGGCTGACAGCTCGGAGGTTCGACGCCGAATCGGCTACCTGCCACAGGAGCCACGTTTCTACCCGCACATGACCGCACGAGAGACGCTTCGTTTCGCTGCCGGGTTCTTCTTCTCAGGGCCGGGCGATCGGATTGAAGCCCGAATTGATGAGATGTTGGAGTTGGTGGGGATTGCGGAGAAGGCTGACCGTCCGATCAAAACCCTTTCGGGTGGCGAGACGCAGAGGCTGGGAATCGCTCAGGCCAAGATTCACGAGCCTGATCTGCTGATCCTCGACGAACCGGCCGCGGCTCTAGACCCGTTGGGGCGGCGTGACGTGTTGGCCATCTTGGAGCAATTCCGGGCCACATCGACTGTCTTCTACTCCACGCACATCCTCGACGATGTTCAGCGGGTGAGCGACATGGTCTGCATCTTGAACAAGGGTCAGATCATCAGCCAGGGGCAGATTGGTGAGGTGCTTTCGGTCGGTACCGACTCGGTGTTCACTGTCGAGATCGAAGGCGATGTCGAACGGGCAAGGACTGCTCTTCTTGGCCAGTCTTGGGTGGATCGGGTTGTGGTAGACGACGACGGACCGCCGGCCCGGTTGCGAGTCACGGCGAATGACGCGAACGCGGCGGAGACGAGATTGCAGCGGGTCTTGCTGGAAGATGAGACCCTCATTGTCAAGAAGTTCGCTAGACATTCGGCAAATCTCGAAGAAGTCTTCGTCGAACTTGTCGCGGAAGGACCGACGGATGACTAAAGCCGGGATTGCCGCTCTCGAGCCTCGTCTCGAAAGCGGGTGGCGTGGGGGCCTCTCGAATCTGATGAGCGCCGGGTTTAGCTCCTGGTGGGGAACCAAAGAGTGGTGGATACAAGCTCTCCTGTGGACCGTTGTAATCAATGGGTCCTTGGCCGCGTTCGTCTGGGGCGACGCGCCGGACGAGCTTGACGTGTTTACGCTCTATAGCGTCATGTCGATGTTCGCCGCAATCGCTGTGGCCATTGTCATGCAGGAAGCCATCGTTGGGGAGAAACGCAGCGGGACAGCCGCATGGGTGCTCTCGAAACCGGCGTCAAGACAAGCATTCATGCTTTCTAAGCTCGTCCCCAACGCTGTCGGCGTGATCGCCACCATGATTGCCATCCCTTCTGTCCTGCTGCTCCTCCAGCTCACGCTGGCAGGCATCGAAGTTTCGACACCTCGGTTCGCATTGGGAGCGTCGGTCGCTGCGCTGAACCTGATGTTTTTCCTGACACTCACCTTGATGCTCGGCACCCTGTTCGATTCAGCCGGACCGGTCATCGCCATTCCGTTGGCCTTCGCATTCGGACAACAACTGATCGTTGGAATCCCCGGTCTGGGTTCGGTCCTCCCCTGGGCGCTCGTCGTAGCGACCAACGAGTCAGACACATCCGTTGCCAGTGCCCTAATCACAGGCCAACCAGTATCCGCGCCGGGTGCCATTGTTTTCACCGTTGTAGCGTGTGGGATCTTCACCTTCGTTGCTTTCTGGAAGTGGAATCGAACCGAACTCTGACGCATCTGACTTTCTTAACGATTGGGTCAGTGGCGTCAAATACCCATGACTGCACTTCGGCTCTCGTTAGGTTTGCGGCTCCTCAGGGTCGGACCTGCATGTGAAAGCCACACCTAGGCCAGATGTCTAGGCCCCCTCTTCCCGGTTGGCGTGGCTTCAGTCGCACCCAGCCGCGGCCTGGCGCCCGATGGCGAGGCATGGCAATCGGCGGAAGATCGCCGAGAGGGACTCGAACCTCCAACCTTCCGATCCGTAGATCCCCCGCGCCGACGAAGGAACGATCCAACGGCCATGGCGTCGACGTCCGCGTCGAGCACGAACCCGCATCTACGCAACCGATGCCAGCTGCGCCCTGGCCGCCTCGATGTCCTCTTCCGTCAGGCTCGGGAACGCCTCCACGATCTCTCGAGCGTCGATGTGGCGTCTGGTCATGGTTGCGTCCCCAGTTGATCGCAAGGTCGCACTTCTGCGATGCAACTGGGGACGCACTCAACAGCTGGGATTGTTCCTGCTCACTGTTCAGACGACGTCGCGACGGGTGACGGCGACGAGGCCGATGGCAGCATGTCGCCCGCCAGCGGGATGGGACCACCTTGAGATGAGTTTCGCCAGGGGGATGGGACCACCTGCTCGCCAGTGATG
>JARGFH010000096.1 GCA_029210695.1 Acidimicrobiia bacterium | reverse complement strand
ACTCCATGTGGAACAACAACGAAACACTCACCGACCAAGACGCCGCCTGGATGAACCAAATGCACGACTCGATCTGGAACGACGGTCAAACGATCGTGCCAGACGGTTTGGGGCCGATGGGGTCCGGGGGCGGGATGGGGTTCGGTCGATAACGATCGCATCCCCCTACCATCCGTGACCGATATGTCACGACGAGTACTGATCATCGATGACGAGCAGGACCTCCGAACCATGCTGTCGAGCTACCTGAAAGCCGACGGGTTCGAGGTCCTGGAGGCTGCAGCGGGGATCGACGGCCTCAGCCTGGCAGCCGGCAAGGAACCCGACCTGGTCGTGCTCGACGTCGGCTTGCCGGACATCGATGGTTTCGAAGTCCTGCGCCGGCTGCGGGCATTATCAGCGGTGCCGGTGATCATGCTCACCGCGCGGTCTGAGGAGGTTGATCGCGTGGTCGGTCTCACCGTTGGAGCCGACGACTACGTGACCAAGCCGTTTTCTCCCCGGGAACTCGTCGCCCGGATCGGGGCAGTTCTGAGACGCGCAACTGCCGTCCAGGATTCCCGCTCCTCAGAGGTGCTGCAGTTCGAAGGACTGGTCATTGACCTCGGGACCCGTGAGATCCACCTTGACGGGCGGTTGCTCGACCTCAGTGCCCTCGAATTCGATCTGCTGATCGCGCTGGCCCAGGCTCCCCGGCGTGTCTTCTCCCGTGACCAACTCATGGAACGGGTATGGGGATGGGACTATGTGGGCGTCGATCGGGTGGTTGACGTCCACATCTCCAATCTCCGCAAAGTGCTAGACGACGACCCACTCGAACCGCGTTTCATCGCCACGGCCCGCGGAGTCGGCTACAAATTCATCGGGGTGGAATCGTGACCAGGCATTTCGGAAGCCTGTGGTCACGCATGCTGACCGCCCAGATCCTCGTCCTCTTGGTGGGCGCCGCAACGCTCGTGGCGATTTCCGAGCTGCTGGCCCCGTCGTTCTTCGAGAGCGACGTCGAACTCATGAACGCGATGATGACGGGCACCAACATGATGATGGACGGCAGCATGATGGGTGATTCGTCGGCGGGCTTCCTCACACCGGCAATCGATATTGGCCTTCAGCAGGCGTTCGACAGCTCCCTTCGACGAGCCCTGCTCATCTCGCTGGCGATCGCCGCACTTGCAGCCACTGTTGTGAGTGGATTCGTAACCCGGCGAATTCTCTCACCCCTTCAAACGGTTCGAGACACCACGCGCAGGCTGGCAGCCGGCGCCTACGCGGAGAGGATCGAACCGCCCGCCGAAAGAGAGCTCGCAGCCCTGGCCGAGGATGTCAACGCACTCGCGGAATCATTGGACTCGACCGAGCGACGGAGGATCCGGATGATCTCTGAGATATCCCACGAGCTGCGGACGCCGCTCACCACCATCGAAGGGTACCTCGAAGGCATGCTCGACGGGGTGTTCGAGCCGACCGATGAAATCCTGGCCGCATCCGGCCGGGAGCTGCGCAGGCTCACCCGACTGGCGGACGATTTGAGCGCCGTTTCGAGGGCCGAGGAAGGCAACCAGCCTCTCGACCTCCAGAATCTGGATCTGACCGACCTCGCCCATGAGGTCGGAAGCCACTTACGGGTGCAGTTCGACGCCAAGGGTGTGGCGTTGATGATCGAGGACACTCGACAAGCCACCCCCGTCTTCGCCGACAGGGACAGGATCTCGCAGGTGCTCACCAACGTGATCGGCAACGCGCTCACTTACACCAGTCCCGGCGGCAAGGTTTCGATCTCCGTGCACGCCGAGGACGGCGAGGCTGTTGTCGAGGTTACCGACACAGGAAGGGGCCTCGGGCGAGAAGAAGAAGCCGCCGTATTCGAGCGGTTCTATCGGGGCCACCAAGGCGAACCCGGCGGCAGCGGCATCGGGCTCACCATCGCCCGTGCTATCGCCAGACGCCACGGCGGGGACATCAGCGCTCAATCACCGGGTCTTGGACATGGTTCGACTTTTGTGCTGCGGATTCCGTCGATATGAGATCGTGTGACGGAACCGGCATTGGGACCTTTCGCGAGGCGTTGGGACTTCTGGCTCCACCAGTATCCATCAGTTTGTCTGATAATTACAGATCAAGATCACTAATGAACGAGAGGAACACGTGAGCAAGCAATCGGATCGACGACCGAGCCGGAAGACGGTTCGCTCCCGCACCCTGCTCTTCACCGGAGCTTCAATCGCGGCCCTCGCAATCGTTTCCATCATCGCGTCCGGAAACGAGCCCGATCAGTCGCAGGAGGCCATCGATACGACTGGGACGCCGGCACTCACCGTCGATTCCGACTACGTCGACTTTGGTGACGTGCCGTTCAACCAGATGGTCGAGGCTGTCTTCGAAGTGACGAACTCAGGCGACGCGGCGCTTCTCTTTGCGGAGATGCCCTTCGTCGAACTCAAGGATGGGTGTTGACCGCCCACACCGACCATCGGTTCGATGGTCCTCAACCCCGGAGAGTCAACAAAAGTCGTAGTCGCTTTCACAATGCACGCCGGCATGGACGGACCTCACGACTTTCGACTTCACTTACCGACCAACGACCCGGCCAATCCAGACCGCCAGATCACCATTCTCTCGAACTGGGTGCAATGAACATGGGCGCCGGGACACCGTTCCCTCTGAGCCTGGAGCCCGGACGATGACAGGGAGGTTTGGCACTATGCCCGCCACGAGGAGTATCTCTCTGATAGGGGCGCTGATGATCGTCGCCTCAGGTTTGGCTGTTTCCGCCTGCGGAGAGAGCCACGACATGGACCTGGCCGACCAGTCGATGCTGCCCGAGTTTGCCCGATCCGCTCCGAGCACAGTGCAAGAGGCATACCTCTTCGCCGTCGCCCATCCAGATGATCTCTCCCACCAACCCTGCTACTGCGGCTGCGGGTCTATGGGCCATACAAGCAATCTCGATTGCTTCATCGCAGACATCGCCGTCGACGGCACCATCACCTTCGATACGCACGCGACGGGGTGCGGCATCTGCGTGGACATCGCACAGGACACGATGCGAATGACGAGAGACGGCAAGGCCCCGGCTGAAATCCGGCAGTACGTGGACGGGCGCTACGGCAAGTTTGGCCCTGCGACGCCGACTCCGCTCCCCCCGGCGTAGATCCAGTCGCCGCATGCAGACCTCGAAACGTCCGGTCATCGCACGGAGGTCCGTCCTCCTGCTGCTTGTCCTAGCGGCGTTGTTGGTCCCCGTCCCCGCCTTCCACGCCCCACAGACCCACCGCATTTCAATCGATGCGTCCCAGTTCGAATACTCCCCGGGTCGCCTCACAGTCAATCGTGGTGACACATTGCAGGTGACGCTGACGGCTTCTGATGTCGTCCACGGCTTTTTCCTCGATGGTTACGAGATCGATGCCAGAGTCGAACCGGGCATCTCGCAGCAGTTCACGGTTTCGGCGGACCGGTCCGGCAAGTTCAACTACCGCTGCTCCGTATCCTGCGGCCCACTGCACCCGTTCATGATCGGTGAACTGGTCGTCGGCCCGAATGAGCCTCTGTGGCGGGCGAGCGCCATCGCCGTCATTGCGGCGGCGGCGATGTTGATCGGCGCCGGGACCCGGCGGTCGGCGTGAAGACGCTCGTGCGCAAGCCCCCGGCAGATGAGCGCCGACTCGATGTGCTCGGCCGGATGCCTCGGCTCAGGCGAGTAGTCATGTCCCGCTCCTTCCAACCGGTGTCGATGCTGCTGCTGCTGGCTCCATTCGCGCTGGCGATCGTCGCCGGCCTGCTGGGCACATCGGCCGGGAATCGCAACTTCGGCATCGTGTTCGTATGGATCGTGTGGTGGGCGGTGCTGATGGTGCTGATGGTCCCGGGTTTTGGTCGCATATGGTGCACCATCTGCCCGATCCCTGCGCCGGGTGAGTGGATACAGCGGCGCGGCATCATCGGCGGAGGGGGGAAGCTGCGCACCCTGGGGCTCCGCTGGCCCCGCCGGCTTCGCAACATGTGGATTCAGAATGTGGGGTTCTTGATCCTCGCTCTGTTTTCGATGATCATCCTCACCCGTCCGACCGTGTCCGCAGGCGTGATACTCGGATTGGCCGGAGTTGCCGTGAGCATGAGTTTGCTCTTCGAGAACCGTGTGTTCTGCAAGTACGTGTGCCCGATCGGTGGGTTCATCGGGCTCTACTCGATGGCTGCCCCCATCGAACTGAGGGTCCGCGACACACAGGTGTGCGTGGACCACCGTTCGAAGGACTGCATCACCGGCAACGAGCGCGGCTATGGCTGTCCGTGGATGGTCTACCCAGGGAAACTCGACCGCAACCTCGATTGTGGTTTCTGTACCGAGTGTCTGAAAACGTGCACGATGGACAACGTCGTGATCAACCTGCGCCGTCCGGGTGCCGATCTCGCCAAACCGGGAGGCGGCAAGCAGATCGACGAGGCGTACAAGGCACTCATCATGCTGGCGTGCTCCATCATCTATCCGGCGGTGTTGTTCGGGCCGTGGGCGACGGTCAGGGGGTGGGCATCGGTCGAATCGCTCTGGGGATGGGCCATCTATGCGACCGCTTTCCTCTCTGCAACGCTGCTCTTCGTTCCAGGGGTCTTCTGGCTGACCGTCTTTGCCGCGCAAAGACGGTCAGCCACCGGCGTGACCATCCGTCAGGCATATCGCGAATATGCCCACTCTCTCATACCGCTGGGCCTGGCGGCCTGGATGGCCTTCAGCGTCGGTTTCGCCCTGACCAACGGCAGCTACGCGCTGGCCGCCGTCTCGGACCCTCTCGGCTGGGGATGGAACCTCTTCGGAACGAGCGAGACCGGATGGACTCCGTACCTCTCCGGCACTGCACCGGCCATCCAAGCCGCCATTCTCGTTGGCGGACTTCTATTCAGTATCCGCACGACCCTGCGAGTCGGTTTCCGTCACGACCCCTCCGGCACTACCGCCACCCGGGCAGCCGTTCCCGTCGTCGCGTTCTTGCTGGCGTCCACCCTCGCCCTCCTCTGGCTCTACCTCGGATGACCAACGGGCGGGGCAACCGGACGGCCATTGTCACGCTGATTGCCATCCTGGTCGGTATCCCCCTCACGATCGTTGGATACCAGTACGGACTTCGCCCGGTGTTCGCCGATCATCGCATCATCGACATCACCGCCCGCGTTCCGGAGAATGGTGGGTTCCAACCGGACCTGGTGCGGATGGAGGTCGGGGAAACGGTCACACTGCGATTCGCAGCCGACGACGTCGTCCATGGAATCGCCATCGGACCCGGCCTCGGGGTCGACATCGGCCAGGTAGACCCCGGTCACGTCGGGGAGATAACGCTTACGGTCGATTCGCCCGGGATCTATACGTACTACTGCAACACTTGGTGCAGTCCTAGCCACTGGAGGATGCGCGGCGTCCTCGAGGTGGTCGACCCCGATGCTGCGAGTCCGCTGTCGTCACCCCCCGACCCGATCATCGAGGCATTGGTGGCAGCCGGGATCGATATCGACGCCGACCCTCAGACCGTGGACGGAATCGTCCCGGACCGTGCACGCGGGCAAGCGAGTGTCGGGTCGGTCGAGGTACCGGCCGAACTTCTCGAACCAGATTGGCGGCTGCAGCACACGCCCGAGGGTGGTCTCGGACTGCTTCGCGCCGCCAACCGCGACACACCGGATGATCTCCTGATCGACGTCGTCGCCTACCTGTGGTCGAATACCGTTCCAACGGAACAGGCAGTCGAGTTGTTCGCGAAGAACTGCGCGGCCTGCCACGGAGAGCGCGGCGGCGGAGATGGACCGGTGGCCGAATCGACGATAGATCCGCCCGTCGCGTTCGCCGAAGCCGCCTGGCTGCGCCGGGGCGACATCTGGTACGCCAAGATCCGCCGGGGAGGGATGGGCACCGACATGCCCAATTTCGGGACGCTGTTCACCGTCGAGGAGACCCGCAGTCTGGTTGATTACCTGTGGTTCCTGTCGTTCGCCGGCCCTTAGCGCCGGGTCCCCGACTCATGTACCCGGCGTGGAAAGGTTCCTTTCGAATGCGTCCATCGCCGGCTCAACCCGCCCGATGATCTGCGAGTTTCCAATTCGTGTCGAACAATCCCCACATTGGCCCGCAACCGCGTCCCCGAACACGTAGGGTGAGGAGCAATGGTGTGGGAGGCGCCGGTACGCCGGTGCCAAGGAGGTGAACGAGGTGCGACGTTTCGACGTGGCGGCGTCTACGGGTGTGGTGGTTCTGATCATGTCGGCTGCCTGTGCCGCAGAGCCCACGCCCCTGACGGTGGCTCCCGTTTCAGAGTCGGTCCGCCTGGCGGCCAGCCAACCGACAGCATCGACGGTCATGGCACTCCCGGAGGTCGAGGCACCCCGAACTGAGTACGAGACGCTCGACTACGACCGCTTCAGCGATCCCACCGTGATCGACAACCCCTTCCTGCCGTTCAAACCATGGACCAAGCTCGTCTACAAGGGATTCACGAACAAGTTCGAAATGATCGAGCATCGGGTCGTCTACACGGCAACGGACATGACCAAGGTCATCGACGGAATCGAAACGCTCGTGGTTTGGGCCCGTGACTACAGCGCCGGCGAACTCGCCGAAACCGAGTTGGCCTTCTTCGCCCAGGACGATGACGGCAACGTGTGGCGAATGGGAGAGCATCCCGAAGAATACGACGCGGGCGCGCTCGTCGATGCGCCGACCTGGATATCCGGCATCGCCGGAGCACGCGCCGGAATCGCCATGCGCGGCGATCCGCAGGTGGGATCGACCAGCTATTCCCAGGGATGGGGGCCGGCCGTCGAGTTTATCGACAGGGCAATAGTGGGCCGGTTCAGTGCAAGCGTCTGCGTCGCAACCGGATGCTACGAGGATGTTCTGATCATCGACGAGTTCAACGTCGAGGAACCGGGGGCCTTTCAGCACAAGTACTTCGCTGCCGGTGTTGGCAACATCAAGGTCGATTGGAGTGGCACCGACGAGGGCCGGGAGGAATTGGAGCTCGTCTCGGTAGTGACGCTGAGCGGCGCCGACCGAACGGTGGCGCGGGAGGCGGTCCTCGATCTGGAAGCCCATGGGTACGAGATCAGTCCGGACGTCTACGGATTGACGGACCCGATCAGCGGGTGACGGGCTCGCCTCACGGCACCAGGTCGTACCCGTACGCAACGAGCAGAAGGGATTGATCCTGAACGAGGCCGATGCCGGGTGCATACGTCTTGAACTCCCGTTCACCCGGCTTCAGCGCCGATCCTTCCTGGGTACGCAGGCAGTCGGAGAACGTGCCCGCCGGCGTCTCGAGCGTGTGCGTGAGGCTCACGACCTCGGCCCGATCCATAGCCACCTCGGGAGCCACCTCCTGGAAGTAGCGCATGCCGATTCTGGGTTGCGCCGGCATGATGAGCCCGGCCCCGGCCCCGGCCTCGCCCGCTAACCACGCTCCGGTATGGTTCACGACCTCCCCGCTTGCGTAGTCGTCCACCTCCTCCCCGAAGTAGAAGACGTCACCGGTTGCCGCACAGGTGGCGAAGAAGTTACGAGAAACCTCGATGAGGGAGTCGCCCCTCCACTCGCGTTCCTCCACGATCCGGGTTTCGACTCCGTCGATTGTCGCGGTCTCATCGAGAACGGTGATCACCAGGCGTTCGGCTGCACTCTCGAGCACCAGCTGAAAACCTGGCTCGAGGATGAAGTAATCATTTCCGCCGACGGTTGCGAGATCGCATTGGTCGAGGCCGAACTCGCTCTGCCACGCCGTATCCTCCACCGTCCCGGCCGTCGAACCCGGTGAGACGGCGATGCCCGATGTCGCGTCGGTGCTCGGCATGACGACGGTGCTCGATATGGCAGCCGTGCTCGAGGTGGCGGCGGTGCTGCACCCGACGCCCAGGAGAACGACGGCCACAACCAGCGAATAGGGCGCTTCGGAATTGAGCGGGGTGTAGGGGTTCCCGGTTGATTAGGAGGGCTCTGCCAATCTGATGGTTACTACGC
>JARGFH010000095.1 GCA_029210695.1 Acidimicrobiia bacterium | reverse complement strand
CCAACAGTGGGTATTCCCTCTCAGGAGGTGGGGAATTTCAGTGAGCAGGTCTGGGGAGTTTCAATGAGCGTGGTCAGTCCGACAACACACTCGACGCCGAGTTGCTTATGGCTGCCAGAGAAGAGGTAGATCGGGTCATATTTCGATCCGCGGCACTGAATCTGAACGATGAGGTAGCAGCCATTGCGGTGGAGGAGTATTGGCGCAAAGCGTCGGCCGGTCACGAGATCGATAATCCACACGGGTTCGTAAGGAAGGTCGCCGGAGATCGCGCCAGGGACGCCCTCAGGGTTTGGAAGCGGATCAAGGATGCGCAGGTGCGCGTTGATGAGGGCGGTTACTCACAGGTCATAGACCACGGGTCGCGTCTCGGCTACGACCTGGGTCTCGGTTGGGGGACGGTCGACACGACCGATCGATTTATGGAGGCCGTCGATGCCATAGCGGAGGACGACGCCGACCGGACGATCGCCCGAATGATCTGGATTGCGAATGCCGAAGTAGACGAGGCAGCAGCAGTCACCGGACTTGCTCCCAAGACCGTTCGGAACCGGATGACCAGAATCGAGAAAGCCGTTCGAGAGAACTTGCTGGGTTGAGCCGGCCGCTTGGTAGGTTCAATCTCAGATGTTGACCGCCACCGACTGGGTCGAACGTATCTCAAGCCTCCGTCGCTGGTCGCAACGTGGAGTTCGGGCACCGCACAAGCCGCTCCTACTCCTCTACATGATCGGACGATTCACCCAGACGGGCAGCCGGCGAGTCACGTTCGCAGAAGCGGAACCCGTGGTTGCCGATCTCCTCGACCGGTACGGCCCGCCCGTCACCAAGGCAACCCCCCAGTACCCGTTTCATCATCTCCAGAACGACGAGGGTTTCTGGCGAGTCAGCACCTCGGACGGCCGGCCGTGGCCCGAGACCCGGTTGTCGGAACTGCGCGAGGTCGGCATCGGGGAAATCACCGAGGATTTAGCGGCGGCCATCACCGACCCGGCCATCCGGGCAACCATCGTGGGGGCGCTGCTGGAGGAGTTCGGTGATTCCTATCGCACCGACTTGCTGGAGGACGTCGGGCTCACCGAGAGCCCTCTTGCATTGACCGTCGTATCCCGGACGATTCGTCGCCGCGACCCGGAGTTCCGCGACAAGGTGCTGACCGCCTACGAGCGTCGATGCGCCTTCTGCGGTTTCGATGGACGGCTCGCCGACCGCACCATTGGGCTCGATGCTGCTCACGTGCGGTGGCATGCCTTTGAAGGGCCCGACGAGGTTGCCAACGGTCTGGCTCTCTGCACGATCCATCACAAGCTGCTCGACCTCGGCGTCGTCGGCCTGACGATCGATCACACCATCGCTGTGTCACAGCGGTTCTCCGGGTCGGGTGAATCGGCGGAGCGGCTGGTGCTCAGCCTGGCCGGCGCAGACGTGCGCGGCCCACAGTCAGGGGCGCGGCCCGTCGACGAGCAGTACGTCGAATGGCACCGGGAGCAGGTGTTCCACGGGCCGGCGCGTGTGGCGGGCTAGGGAGTCCAATCCTCGAAAGCCCGAACGAGGGCATCACGGATTGGGGTGTCAGGCAGGTTGTCCTCGCTCAGAAGGTCGTCGTAGGTGACCCAGTGGAAGCGAATTGATCGGGCCCGTTCGTCGGGGTTTTTCGGGTACCGCCAGCCGCTGTTTGACCGGGGTGGCATTGCATTGTCCATTGCTCGCCATTCGAAGGCCAACCGTGCAGGATCATCCCGGTATTCGTGGTACTTGTAGACGTAAAGCCGCGATCGGAGCTCGCTGGAACGAAACCTCCTCGGCGTCAACAGTGTCACAAACGGTCGATCAACGATGGCTCCTTCTGATTGCAGGCAAGCTGCGTTCTCCGCCACCCTCGCCAGCTGGTTGCGCTCTCGCTGGTTGGACACCTTCGTGTCGATATCCGAATACCATTTCGCCTCCGTCAGGCAAACCCAGTTGGGCGTCGACTCCGGATCGAGCTCGATCCCGCCCTCCACGCCGCTGCGCAGCCGGATGTCGCCCACGGCAAGGTCGACATTGGTGTTGCCCTCCTGAAATCGTGGGGGAGTGGGCAGGACCTCGAACCAGATCTTGTGACCGGTCCGCCATGCTCCGGCGCCGCCGGTCAGAAGATCTTCGAGTGCAGAGACTCCTTCCGGGCCTCCGACGGCGTACCCGCACGCCAACAAGAAGGTCCACACTTGCTCGTCGTAGTAGTCGGCGTGCGGCGCATCCTCTTGCTGAGCCACCTTCGCGGTCAGCATCTCCCACCGGGCCTTGCCAACGAAGAGATTTTCTTCGATAGGTGTTCTGAGGCCTAGGAGGAGCGTTGAGAGAGCCACGTTCTCGCTCCGCTCCTCATGATTCAACCCGGCCCAGCACGCAAAGATCGCATATCGACCCGATTGGTCGCTTTATTTTCGCCCGCTCGCAGTTCGAGCAACCTTCCCTGCCTAGAGCCCAGAGGGCGGGATCGATACCGGCTGACGTGCCATCGATGGGAGAAGGAGCTCCGAACATCCCCGCCTGGTTCACAGCATCGAACCAAACCTGCTGGATGTCACGTCGGTGGCGACCACTCAGTTCGACTGGACTCACCAAACCCAACATCTCAGTAACCCGCTGAACATGGGTGTCAACGGCCACTGGGATCACCTCCATACCGCGAATGTCGGCACCGCCCGGACAAGCGAGCATCCGCACCCACAGCGGACCGATCTTCGGCCCTCTAAGTAGCGGGAACCGGGGAACTCCTTGGGGGCCCTTCCGCTGCAGCGCCTCAAGCAGGTCTGATGCATTCGTGGGTTTGCCGTTCAATGCTGCGATGACTGACCCTGGGCAGGCCGTGTCGGTGAGTGTTTGGGCGATGGTTTGCCAGGCGTCGGAGTCGGGGCCGTGGCGCTGACTCACCGAGTACTGTCGCAGAGCAGCCTGGAGATCGTCGTGAGGTCTCGCAATGACCTGCCACGGATCGTAAATCCATGGTGCCTGACGATATGCCTCCACGGATGCCTCCCATAGCTGCACGGCGTCGCGGGCGCGATCCATGGCAGCAGCAAAGGTGATCCACCGGCGAATGGTTCGATCGTCGGCACCGGCCGCCCGCATTGCCTTTACACACACGACCTCGGGAAGTCCGTCCCACCCCCCGCCAAGCGCCTTCGAGCGGTAGTCAGCAGCGAGTCGCACCACATGATCCGGCGCCGGCTGTTGGAGCGGCTTAGACGTTGGGCTCGACCTCGGAGCGGTGATATCCGGGTGGTTGGGATTGTCGTACCAGGCGAGTTGCACACCGATGCGGTGGTGGGCCAACGGGATGAAAACTTGAAAACCCAACGCCTCGAGTGCCTGCCGGAGCCCTGATTCCGTGTAGGCGGTGCCGGCATGGATCTCCACTGTCTCCGCCTCAGCGGCGACCAGTGTCTCGAGCAACCGAGGTGCTGTGCGACGCGCCCAAGCCCTGCGTTGATCAACCGATAGATCTTTGAGTGAGACGTCATAGGGTGCGGTGACCTGCTCCGGATGCAGGAGGCCGTGTTCGGCACTCAGGATGTACCACGGCTGTCCCGACGCTTCGGCATATGCGCGGCGCCGTTCCCACAACGGGGAGATATAGAGGTCTTTTGCTGGCGCCGGGTGGTCTCGTTTCTCCGAAACGCAGCCCAACAGGATCACCTCCGCTGCCGACTTCGATTGAGTCTGGGGAGGCGTGTTCGGTGTAATCGTTCTTGGGTCCGAATAGCTGCTTCGTTTGGATGAAGCGGGGCTTCGGCCGCGACGGCCGGGCGTGAGATTGAACAATACGTACCCGTCGCGCAGCTTCGGATGCGCGTACCAGTCGTATTCAGCCCAGGCCGCGGATGCGTATCCCGTGTTCGACCACCAGGCCTGGTGCTCATATGCGGCTTGCGGTAATCCACCCTCAAGTAGATCACTTAGGGCCTCGAGCGGCACGCGACGTTCACCAGGCTTGAGATCCCTGAAGAACGGTCGCCATGCGTCGTATTTCCCCACACCCGGAACATACAGGACGCGGCTGACAGAAAGTGGCGGATACCATGTAGTTCGTGCAACCCGGTGACGTGATTGCCTACCTCGAGATGTGTTCCCGCGAAGGCGCCATGCTCCAACGGGGTATGAACTTTCGACTCCGACCGGACCACAGCGTTTTGCTGATGAGCGTGCGCCCCGGAGCTCCATACGAGGACCAGATAACCGACGAAGGTCGCACTCTCATTTACGAAGGGCACGATCAACCGAAGAGTACCGACAACCCTGACCCCAAGACCCTGGACCAACCGCTACTCACAGAAAACGGGACCCTCACTCAGAACGGCCTGTTCTACATGGCGGCTGAAGCATTCCAGAACAATGAACTACCGCCTGAGCGGGTGCGGGTCTATGAGAAGGTCCGCTCGGGTATCTGGGTGTACACCGGTTTGTTCCATCTCGTCGACGCCTGGCAACAGGAGCTCGAGGGCCGCTACGTCTGCAAGTTCAAGCTGGCACTAGTCGAGGAGGACGCCGAAGCCGTGGACCCTGAAGATCAGGAGCTTGATCACACACGGCTTGTTCCCACTCATGTGAAGTTGGCAGTGTGGAAGCGCGACAAGGGCAAATGTGTGAAGTGTGGATCAACGGAGAATCTCCACTTCGATCACATGATCCCGTTCTCTTGGGGAGGTTCGTCACTCACTGCCGACAACATTCAACTTCTCTGCGCGAAGCACAACATCCAGAAGAGTGATCGATTGGAGTAGCGCTCGTAGCTCACGGGGTGTGTCCGAGCTGTGGCAGCCCTAGGAGCATGAGTCAGAATTGGTGTCGTGTGCCCGATTCTTGGGGTAGGTCAAGGTCTTGGATCCGATGTGACCGAGAATCATGATGGAACCTTCATCGGAGCCCGCAGATGACAGGACCCCAGATCGTTCGAATGGCGCCAGAAGTGGCCCGGTGGGTGTCAGGAAGCTGCTGCGGTGGCCATATTGGCGGCGTTTCCGAGTTTGCGTAGGTTGTGGCAGATGACATGGAGGGTCCACTCGCCTTGCGCTCCGGCGATTCCTCGTAGCCGGAGATGCCCGGCGTGTTGGCGGACTTTCATCTGTCCGAATGCTGGTTCGACGATTGCTTTGCGTCTGGCGTAGTCGGCCCGCCCGGGTTTGGTACGCAGCCGGCGTGCCATCCGTTCGCGTCGGGTTGCGTCTTTCGGGATCGGGCCTCTTGGCGTGTCTGGTACCTGTTCGTTGCGTCTGATGTGTCCCGTGGCTATCAAAGCGTTGACTTTTGAATCTGAGATGTGTTCCAGGTTGTCTTGGGAGCAGTAGCCAGCGTCGGCAAGCACCACCCCCAGGGTCGTTTCGATACCGGCATCTGTAAGGCTGTCTGTTGTAGCGTCGATCATCGGGATCAGCTGTTGAACGTCGCCTGCCTGATCGGTGACGTTTGCCGCAAGAACGACCTGTGAGTACTCGTCGACAACTGCTTGGGCGTTGTAGGCGTAGTGGAAACCGTCGGTCGTTTTCATCATCCGAGATTCGGGATCCGTGAAACTCCGCTGCGTCCGATCAGCGGGGGTCGCCCCACCAGCAGCTGTCGCTGCGGCCTCGCTTATCGCGGTCTCGTCGGCACCGTTCTTCTCAGCCTTGTCTGCCGCTTTCTTCGCGGCCTTGTCTGCCGCCTCGGCCTCGGTCGCTTCTTTGGCTGCACGCAACTTGACGAGACGGGACTCGCGACGAGCCAACTCCGGTGGGACCTCATCACCACGCCGGTCTTCCCCGAACTCGTCATCTTCTGCCCGGTCAACAGCTTCAGCCTCAGCAAGGATCGCCGCGACCTCAGCCTCGAGCTGTTCAATCCTGGGTCCGAGACGCCCATAACTCATCGCCTTGTGCCGAGAAGCAGACGCCCGCAGCTTCGTACCATCCAAAGCAACCCGACCCAACGTGACGAGTCCTGCTTCTGAGCACAGGACAAGGACCTGGGTGAACAAGTCGTCCAACGCAGCGAGGTGACGGCGACGGAACCGGGCAATCGACCGGTAATCCGGGGCGTTGTTCGCAGACAGCCAACGGAACGCCACATCAATGTGACAGCGACGTTCCATCTCCCGAGACGACGTCACCCCCGTCGAATACGCATACAACAAGAGCTTCAACATCATCGTCGGGTCATACGGCGGTGCACCAGACGCTGAAACATACGAGTCATACACCACCGAGAGATCCAAGAGGTCGTCAACGACCTCAGAAACGAACCGGGCCGTATGGTCTTGCGGGAGCCAGTCATCAAGAGACGGCGGCATCAGGAACGACTGGTCCGGGTCGTAACGACGGAACACCTTCGACCTCCCCGCAGGAACCTTCACCGCCGGTTCATCGTCGTCGGCGATCTCGAAAAGGGCATCATCATCACAGTCGTAGGACATGCCCCGCATTCTCGTCGAACCCAACCCAAAACGCGAGAACCCACAACACCTTCAACCGTCAGCCAGCCGATCGCCTCGCTGGCAGATACTGACCCACGCTCCTAGCAAGGGTCGGCACCGCACAGTTCCTTCAGAGTCACCTCCAACGCCTTGGGTCTTCGGTGATTCACAAGTTCACAGCAGAGTGAGGACGGTGAGACCCGGTGTTCCCTTGAAGATCGCGTCATGGCTGACGAGTGGTATTCCGATCAGGCTGGCCGTGGCCGCGATCCAGAGATCACTCATGTGGGTTTTGGAAGCGAGGGCGTGGCCGACCCGTTTGCACTCCACTCGTAACGAGGCCCACTCCGTCGCAAGTTCATCGTGTGGCGGAATCGTCGCTGCCTTGGCGATGGCTCGTTCCGCCTCCCGCATTCGGGCCTCTCCCCATCCAGCAGCCATGCCACCAAAGCGAATCTCGGCGACTGTCTGGAATGAAATGATTAGGCGTTTGCCGGAGAGATACTCCGCGTATTGGGATGCAAGCAATCGGCGGGTGAGCACGGCGGAGAAGACGTTTGTGTCCACGACCACCGCATCCGGGGTCATTCGAATCCCATCGCCGTTCTGAAAGCGTCAGCTTCTTCTGGAGTTATTTCCGCAAGAGCGAGATCTTCGATTCCGGTGATTTCGTGGACATCCGAAAGGGCCTTCTCAAGTCTGAAGTCCCAGAAATCATTCGTAGCTTCATGCGGCCGTGCGTTGATGGCCTCGACCCTCACGTCGGTCGCTCTGCCGGCTTTGTCCCAATCGACGATCCCCGTCACCGCGACCGTTCGGCGGACGAGGCGATCAAGCTCTGCGGCCAGAATGCTGCCAGGTTCGACGTGGCAGCGAATGGTGTACAGAGCGGCATCCTCAAGTTGATAGCTCCCGGTGCGAGCGTTCAGGGCGTATAGCTCGCCCTCCACCGTTCCGCGCCCAGGTGGCCGCTTTGTCGGCTGATGCAGGGCCGGCACGGAGATTGCCATCGGTGACACGCTGGCCCTCACTTCTTTGCCGTGGTGCGACAGGTTCCATTCGAGTCTCTCGTACGACGATGTCGCTTCAAGGAGTTGTGCGAGGTCCGCCCGGCTGGACTCGTTGAACTTATCCGGAAGTGGCTGGGAACCTGCTACTGCGGCCATTGCGTCCGCCACCATTTCGAGCGCCTGAATCCCTGCGTCGAAACCGACATCTTCTGCGAGGTCGAATTCGCCACTCCACGAAGGTGCTTCGATGTCAAGGACAGCACTGCCTTGATGAATCCCAACCGCAACGAGCGCCGACATCTGATCGAGCACGGCGGGTGGGCGTCCCGGCCCAGATTTGTCCGCTATCGCCCGGGCTAGCTTGCGAACAAGCTCTTGCGCATGGTTTGCGACCTGAGCGAGTTCGTTCAGAGGAATGGCACCGTCGCTTCCTCCGCTCAGGCGGAGCTCAACTCGGGCACGCGGTTCGGGTCGGCTGGTGACAGTTGCTCCTCTCTTGAACAATCTGAGATTACCCATACATCTGATTCTGCGGTTCGATTGGGACAGAATGGCCTGCCTAGGAGCGTCTGAAGGTCGGGCACTTAGACCCTGTTGCCGCCCGTTATCTGGCTCATCGGATTTCAGCGGGGTGTGATGGTGGCGAGTAGATTCCAGTTGGGTTTTCCGGCGTAGAGGAGGGCTC
>JARGFH010000094.1 GCA_029210695.1 Acidimicrobiia bacterium | reverse complement strand
CACCCCACGATCACCTCGGTCACGGCCGAGCGGCACCAACGCGCCCAAAAACCCCCTTGACAACCAAACAGGCATCGATAGCGGACGGGTAGGCGAAAAGGGCGTTATTCCGCGATATCAGGGCGATCTCGTGCGCTTGTCAGTGAAGCATTGCATCGAGGGGGCCGTTTCCGATCTCGTCTGCCCGTCGTCGTGCCGTGGCGACACCATCGGTGAAACCCACCAGCACTTATCTCTCTCAGAGATGTGGTTTGGATGGTTCAGGATCCGGCCTCGACTTCGAAACGGTAGCCCATTCCCGGTTCAGTGATGAAGTAGCGTGGGGTGCTGGGCTCGGGTTCGAGTTTGCGACGCAGTTGGGCTATGAATACTCGGAGGTAGTTGGTTTCCTCTCCGTAGTCGGGTCCCCACACTTCCTTGAGGAGCTGGACCTGACTGACAAGCAACCCTTGGTGCAACGCAAGAACCTCGACTATCCCCCACTCGGTCGGGGTGAGCCGGATTTCTTCTCCGTCGGGTCGGGTGACACGTTTGGCGGCAAGGTCGATAGTGAAGGTGGGGGTGACGACGACCGGCGTGGTGTGGTTGCTGTCGAAGGCCCGCCGGAGGGCAGCCCGCAATCGGGCGACCAATTCGCCCATTCCGAATGGCTTGGTGACGTAGTCGTCGGCTCCGGCGTCGAGGGCGGCAATTTTGTCGCGTTCCTCTTCCCTCACGGAAAGCACGATGATCGGTACTTTCGTCCACCCTCGCAACCCACGGATCACCTCCACTCCGTCGATACCTGGAAGTCCGAGGTCGAGAATCACGGCGTCGGGTCGATGGTCGGCTGCCTTCTTCAGAGCGTCCTCTCCGGTTCCGGCGGAATCGACTTTGTAGCCGATTGCTTCGAGATTGACGGTGAGGGCACGCACTATCTGAGGCTCATCGTCTACAACGAGGATACGAGCTACCTGAGTCATGGTTGCTCTTCTCGAGCGATAGCCACCGGCCGCCCTTCTATGGGTGGATCCAGCTTGAAGCCGATCACCATCGTGGTTCCACCTCCTGGCGTGTCTTCGATTGACAACTCGTTTCCCATTGCCTCGAGGAATCCTCGGGCCACTGCCATACCAAGACCAACACCGCTCCCGCTCGAGGAGTCGCCAAGTCGTTGGAACGGCTGAAAGATCATCTCCCTGTCGTTGGGTGGGATTCCCGGGCCTCGGTCGATGATCCGTAGGTCTACTCGCCCGGCCACCTCCCCTGCGGTTACCCGAACGTATTGCTCGGACGGTGACCAGGTGAGGGCGTTCTCTATCAGGTTGGCGACCGCCCGTTCCAACAGCGCGGGATCGGTCAGGACTTGGGGTAAAGATTCCGGGATCTCGACCAGAACGCGGTCACGTCCGTTGCCTAAACCTGGAAGTGCCGATGAGATGATCTCGTCGAGGCCGACGGGGAGAACGAACACGTGGACCGCTCCCACCTGTATCCGGCTGGCATCGAGGAGCCGGCCAACTACTCGATTGAGGCGCTCGGTTTCCTCGAGGATGGCCTCGAGAAAGGCCTGTGTCTGATCGGCCGACCAGGCCACCTTGGTCTCTAGCAGACTGGTGACAGACGCCTTTATCGTTGCCAGCGGGGTCCGGAGATCGTGGGACACGGCGTTCAGCAGTGAGGTGCGCAGCCGGTCAGTTTCGGCCATCGCATCGACCGTCGCCGCTTCTCGCTCGAGCTTCTCTCGCTCTAAGGCCTGCGCCATCTGTGCGGCGAAGGCCCGCAGCACCCTCCGATCATCTCCGGTGAGGCTGCCGCCACTGAGCGCCAGTACTGTGTCATCTGTGAGAGGGATCACCTCGCCGGCATCCTCCGGTCGGCGCAGTTCGGATACACCTACGGCTGCCAATGTTTCCCAGGCATTATCGGATCGGCGGAGGACAGCTGCTGCGTTGAGGGCGAAAACGTCCCGAATGCGCCTAGTCATCCCCGAAGCGCTGGGCCCGAACACCGGATAGTCGGCGGTGGCGGCCAAAGCCTCGGCGTGGGCGCGAGCCTTTCGGGCCTCGGCGCTACGCCTTGTGGCATTTCCTACCAGAAGGCCAACCGCGGAAGCGACCAGGAGAAAGGCGAAGAGGGAGAACAGATGGCCGGCGTCGTCGATCTTCCAGGTCCAAAAGGGAGGCGTGAAATACCAATTGGCGAGAAGAAACCCCGTACCGGCGCAGATCACGGCGGGGAAGGCGCCTCCGATCACTCCGACTCCTACTGCCGCCAGCAGATAGACGAGCAGAACGTTTTCGAGGGCGATCCGGTCGCCGAGGGACAGAAGGAGCAGTGTCAGCAGCGGTAGGCCGGCAGCGGTTAGCAGCCACGCCGTCAAACGACGCCTCACGCCGAGGGCACCGGGCCGGTTGAGGCGACGGATACGGGGCCGATGGGTCGCCTCGAGCGGAATCACGTGCACATCGATCGCACCCGACTGCCGGATTACCCGCATGAAGGGTGACCCTCGAATCCTCTCCACGAAACTCGACCGTCGGGACATTCCCACGACGAGCTGGGTGGCATTTTCTGCTTTTGCGAAGGAAAGAAGAGCTTCGGCGAAGCTGTCGCCGACCACCTCGTGATAGCGCCCTCCGAGACTCTCGAGGAGTTTCCGTTGGGCAGGAAGGTATGGGTCGTCTTCGGTGGCGCGCCTGTCGGTGGGACGGACATACACACCGTGCAGCTCAGCACGAGAACGCATCGATGTGCGGGCCGCCCTCCGAATGACGACGTCAGCTCCCCACACTCCGCCAAGAGCCACCACGATGCGCTCCCTGGTCTCCCACGGCCGGTCTATTTGATGGATGTCTCGGTAGTCGGTCAGAGTTTCATCAACGCGGTCCGCAGTCCACGACAGCGCCAGCCCTCGTAGGGCCGACAGGTTACCGGGACGGAAGTAGTTGGCGAGTGCAGCATCGATTTCGTCAGCCGGGAAGATCCTCCCCGCCTTCAAACGCCCCCGGATGCCTTCCTGTGGCAAATCGATGAGTTCGATCTCGTCTGCCTGACGCACTACCTCGTCGGGGATGGTCTCGCGTTCGTGGACTCCGGTGATCTCGAAGATGACGTCGTTGAGGGTTTCCAGATGTTGGATATTGAGGGTGGTCAGTACGTCGATGCCGGCGTCGAGGAGGGTCTCGACATCGAGCCACCGCTTCTTATGCCGTGACCCGGAAAGATTGGTGTGGGCCAGCTCATCGACCAGGACGATCTGGGGCTCTCGGGCGAGAATAGCGTTAACATCCATCTCCTCGAGCTTGGCTTGGCGGTGACCGGTTCGTTTGGGGGTGACCTTCTCGAGGTCGTCTGCGAGATCGGTTATCTCAGCCCGACCATGGGGCTCGACGAACCCGATGACGACGTCTCGGCCCTCACCGTGGAGGCGAAGCCCCTCTTCCAGCATGGCAAACGTCTTGCCCACGCCGGGAGCGGCTCCGAGAAAGACGCGCAACCTGCCTCTATTCATGGTCCAACCCTAACGCCGTCAGCGAAGCTGCAGTTTTCGAGGATTCCCTGGACGGCGTTATCAGACCGTCAAGAATCGATAAGGATGCGTTAGGACCCCGTCAAGACCGATCGGCAGGTGGCGAGGCGGGGTAGAACGTTGGTATGGAAGCGATGAAAGCCCCCGGCGCAGATTGGCGGTGTCCCGATGTCGAGAAACGTTCACGTCTTCCCAAGGATCTGAGAATCGGCGTTCGCTACCGGGTGAGCGGCATCTTGCATGAATACCTGGGACCGGCTCACCTCCCCGATGAAGAGGCGCTGGCCCATGTATTCCTGCGCAACGAATGGCGACCAAACACTCCGGGCCAACTCCCCCTCACGCTCGTCAGGGACACCGCCGTGAACCAGTCCGTGACCAAGACCCGATAGGGGGAACAAATGCGAATCGTTATCGCGGGATGTGGCCGGGTCGGAAGTGACCTTGCTCTCACCCTGGCCGAGGAGGGACACGACGTGTCGGTGATAGATGACCGGCCCGGCATCTTCGACCGTCTCGGCTCAACGTTCAACGGAATCACGCACGAGGGGCTTGCATACGACGTGCGGGTGTTACGCAACGCCGGGATCGAGTATGCCGATGCGTTCGTTGCCGCAACCAACTCTGACAACGCCAACGCAATGGCGGTTCAGGTCGCCAAACGGGTGTTCGGAGTCCCGACAGCAATCGCCCGTCTCGACGACCCGGCCCGCGAGGAGGACTACCGCGCACTGAACGTCCCGTTCGTTCCAGGGGCCAAGCTCACGTCGAAGGTGATCCACGAGCAGATTGTCCGTGAGGAGTTCAGCTTCCACGTGACTTTCCCGAGAGGCGACGTCGAGGTGGTCGAGGTAACCATCGGTCCCGAAGGGGCAGGCCTGCCTGTGGAGGCCTTCGAACTGCCGAACGATCTACGGGTGGCGGCGGTATACCGGGCGCACTCCACCGTCATCCCCGACGGCGGCTTCGTCCTCGCCGAGGGTGATCTCGTGGTGGCGGCTGCTCGAAGTGGGGCACGAAACAAGATCCGCGGGTATCTCGCCGTCAAGGAGGGTCAACAGTGAGGATCATCGTCATAGGGGGTGGCAAGGTGGGATCGTTCCTTGCTCGCGAACTCCACGAGGCGGGTCACATCGTCACAGTGATCGAGGAGCGTCGCGGGCGCGCCGAAGCCCTCACCGACGACTCCAAAGCACTGGTCCTGGAGGGCGATGGTAGCGACGCATACCTACTCAAGGCTGCTGACGTCCACCGAGCCGATTGGGTGCTTGCAGTCACAGGGCGCGACGAGGTCAACCTGATGGCATGCCAGCTCGCCCTCACCCTTGGCGCTCAGCATGTTCTGGCGAGGCTCAACGCTCCGTTGAATCGCCCAACGTTCGAAGCGCTCGATGTCCCGGTGGTGGCCGTGACCGACATGATGGCGGGATTGATCTCACGTGAGGTGGAAGTATCTGCTCTAAACCGCATCGCGGTGCTCGGGAGGGGGAGGTTCTCGGTGTACGAGATCGACCTTCCCTCGGATTTCACGGAGCGGCCCCTAGCCGAGATCCGATTGCCCAAGGGATCTCTCCTCATCACCGTGGGCAGCGGCGACGAGGTGGCGATCCCGATCGCCTCCACACACCTCAAGCCGGGTGATCGGGTGACCGCGGTGAGCAGCATGGAACTCGAGGACGAGGTGCGATCCGTATTAGGCCATCCGAAAGAGGGCCAGCTGTGACGGATTCGTCGAGGAACCGAAAATGGATGAGCATCACCGGTTTGGCCGGGGGCCTCGCGATGTTCGCCATCGAGACCTTGATCGTAGCAGTGGTCGCCGCGGCAGCATGGATCGTCGCGGTCATAGTTCTGGCCTTCTTGTGACATGCTGATCCGACCCGTCGCAGAAGACTTTCGAACCATCGCCTTCTACATGGGCCGGATCTTTCTCATCGTCGCCGCCGTCGGCCTGTTACCACTCACGTGGGCGGCTCTAGGACGAGAGTGGAATCCGTTTGGCTCGTTTCTCGTAACGGTCGGACTGTTCGCCCTTTTCGGCGTCATCGGGATCAGGAACGCCCCGGAGGTGCGGAAGCTCGACTGGAGCCAAGGCATGGTGGTCGTAGCCCTCACCTGGTTGATCGTACCTGTCATCGGTTCCGTTCCGCTGCTGCTGTCCGGCCACTTCGGCAGGCCCCTCGACGCTCTCTTCGACGCAGTCTCCGGACTAACCACAACCGGCTTGTCACTGCTCAGTGATGTGGACCACCTTGCGCCTTCGCTCAACTTCTGGCGACACCTTCTCCAATTCCTGGGTGGGCAGGGCATCATCGTGGCAGCACTATCGGTCTTCGCCGGAACCGGAGGGATCCCCCTCTATTTCGGTGAGGGAAGAGACGAGCGCGTCCTCCCCTCGGTCACCTCTACGGCGAGATTCATCTGGGCCGTATCCGTCGTGCACCTGGTCTTCGGTGTTGCCGCGCTCGGCCTTGTCGGATGGCTGGTGCTCGGGTTCGATCCGGACCGCGCCGTCTTCCACGGGTTGATGACGTTCTTCGCCGGCTTCGACACAGGAGGTTTCTCACCGCAATCGACCAGCATTGGCTATTACCACTCTGCAATCTTCGAGGGATTGGCCTCCGTCCTGATGGTCGCTGGGGCAATGTCGTTCGGAGTTCACTATTCGCTGTGGCGCGGCCCGCGCCGAGCTGTCTTCGCCAACCTCGAAACCCGCACCATCCTCTCCACGTTCGGGTTCACACTGTTGCTCACAATGATCGGTCTGGCGGTCACCGGGGCCTTCACCGCGGTGGCTGGCCTGACCCGACAGGGCCTTTTTCAGATCCTCTCCGCCCATACCGGAACCGGTTTTTCCACTATCTCGACCACCGAACTCTCACAATGGGGCGGCCTCGCCTTCGGGGGCATGGCCATCGCGATGGCTTTGGGTGGCATGGGGTCGTCGACCGCGGGCGGCGTCAAGTCCCTCAGGATCGGACTGACCATCAAGACGGTCTTCACCCAGATCAAACAGGTCCTGCTCCCAGAGCATGCCGTGGTCAGCAGCGCCTACAGCCAAGCCGGGCGGAAGCATCTGACCCCAAGCCTCGCCCAATCCGTCATGATCGTGTCGCTCCTATATGTGGCGCTCTACCTGCTGGGAGCCGGGATTGGTCTCGCCTATGGAATCCCGCTACAGGCTGCTCTTTTCGAGTCTGTCAGCGCTTCCGCCAACGTAGGCTTGTCGGTAGGTGTCACCAACCCATCGATGCCGGTGCTTCTGGAACTGGTGTACATGACGCAAATGTGGGCTGGTCGCCTGGAGTTCGTCGCCATGTTCTCTCTACTCGGGTTCCTCTACTCGTGGGCAAGGGGGAAGTAATGCGACGCCTACGAGTCGCGGTCATGGCTACAGCTCTCATTCTCGTTCCTCATGCCGCATTGGCCGCCAGTGAAGTCACTGTTTCCGATCTGATCGAGATGGGCGCCGACCTGGCCGGCCAGGAAGTGGCGGTGTCAGGTGAGCTGATAGGCGATTACGGCCATCGCGACGACGGCTGGACATGGACACAACTGAATGGCGATGTATACGTCTACGAGCCGATAGTCGAGGGTGGCCCTCCGGTCGGAGCCAACCAGGGCATCGGGATACGGATGCCCACTGCCCTGACCGACTCTCTCGATGATCCTGGCGGCTATCACTCCCGAGGACCGATCGTACGAGTCGCGGGCATCTGGAGATACCACGACCCGGAGAGACAGGGCGAGTCCTATCTCGAAGTCGAATCTCTGACCGTCCTCGAAAAAGGGCGCAGCCTCAATGAGGGACCCGATTGGTTCGCCATCACCATCGGTATCCTCCTCAGTACCGCCGCTGTCGCCGCTTGGGTCACCCGCCCCACCACAAATGCTGTCGGTCGCGGTAACCGAGACCGTCGGAAAACGTCCACCCATAGATCGCCCGATAGCCGTGCACGCGGCGTGAGTACGGAGAGGCCGGGAAACGGAGAGCCACCTAGCTAGCTCTCCTTCCTCTTGAACGGGCCGAGGCCGCACTGGTGTCGAGTACCGCACCCCGCTGCGAGGATCCTGGAATCCATCCTCCGACCCGCTGCCATCGGTCCACGATTGGCACCGGCGCACAGATCACGCGCCGCCCCGAGCGATAGCGAGCACTCCCTTTCGCTCATAGCCGGCAATATCGATCTGATCCCAGATACTGAGTTGTCACGTTCCGTGGTTGCGATCAGCGGCCAACAGCAAGGTCGAAGCCGGGTGCCTGCCGTTCGGTTTCGTCCGTTTGGATCCGGCGTTTGGCGATCTGCCAGGCGACCCGAGCAGCGACATCTGTGCTGGGTGGGGGCGGACCCAACGGGTCAATGTCATCGGTGGGTGCCGGTCCGGCATGGTCGATGGCGGCGATCTGGGCCGAGGCGCGGTTGAGCGAAGCGGTGAGGCGATCGAGGGCATCGGAGCGACCTTGGTGGGTGAGGTGGGCGCACTGTTCATCAGCCGGTCCGACGTTGGTGAGGTAGAGGGTGTTGGTTTGCCGTCCGCGGCTCATCGCCACGTAGGCCCATTCCCGGTCGGTGGTGTCAACACCGCCTGAAAATTGACCCCCTGGCACCGGTTGAAAATTGACCCCCCGGGCCGGGTTTTGGTCACTCTGT
>JARGFH010000093.1 GCA_029210695.1 Acidimicrobiia bacterium | reverse complement strand
ATCCGCAACGCTTCAGCAGTAGCAACCATCCCCCAACACTACACCGGTTCGCCATTTCAGCGACAGACCACTAGGTTCTACCTTGCCTCACGGACCGGTCAACTTTGGCTAGCCGCTGAATACTTGGACCACCATGAAGCCCAATGGACCCTTGATGGCGGCGATGCCCACACGGCGGAAGGTCGGCCGCACGATGTTCTCGTAATGGCCTGGGCTGTCCATCAAGCCCTCGTGCACTTGCGAGGGAGTCACCGCTAGGGCCAGGTTCTCACCGACGATCCGATACGGAATCCCGGCCGCTTCGACCCGATCGGCCACGGTGCCGGTGACGGGCGAGACATGGGAGAAGTAGCCGTTGGCGTACATCGCCCGGGCATGGCCGATCGCCACATCGGCCAGGGCATCTGACCAAGCCAGGGGATCGACGCCCGCCTCGATCCTCGAGAGGTTCACGAACTCGAAGATCTCGCGCGCCGCGTCCGGAGCGTCCTCGAGATCTTCGACGGGAACGGCGTCGAACTCGATCCGATCGTCCTCATCGAGGATGACTGATCGCTCACCGAGAACGTCCTCGAGGCTCAAGAGATTGGCCAGGATGTCGTCACCTGAGATCACCGTGAAGGCCCGGTGGGTCACGAAACCAGGATCGGTCAGCGCCGACGCTACGCGCGAGTTGTCGATGGACTCATGGGCAGACCCCGGGAGCGGGAGGACCTTGACCAGTGAAAGGATCAGTGTGGCGAGGAACAGCGCCCAGGCGAGTGCCAGGGCGCCGCCGAGCAACCGGTTGCTCAGGTTGAGCCCCGGCAGCCGGGCGACCTTGCTCAGGTAATGGCTCAATACGGTGGCGCCGAGGCCCACGATCAGGAAGACGGCCACGCCGCCCAGCAGCGGCGCGGTTGGATCGCTTACACCCGTGGTGGCCTCGACCACCTTGCCGGCCGGTCCGCTCAACCGGAAGGCGAGCGCCAGGCCGATCAGCATCCCGGCCAGATCCATCGCCTCTTTGACCAGACCGCGCATCCATCCCCTGACGAGGAGACCGGCGAAGTAGAGACCGAGAACGAAGTCGAGCATCAGTCGGCGAGTTCGATGCGGATTCGTTTGTTGGATTTACCTTTGCTCTCCGTCTTCGTGACGGCCACCCGACCCACCTCCCCGGTGGAGCGAACATGGGTCCCTCCATCGGCTTGTTTGTCGAGGCCTTCGATCTCGATGATCCGGATGGGGTCGATGAAATCGGGCAGGAGGTTCACCTTGGTTCGGATGAGATCAGGATCGGCCAGAGCCTCTAGACGCGGAAGGAAATGCACATGAACCGGCAGATCTCCGCCCAGTTCATCGTTCAGCACCCGCTCAACGTCGCGGCCGAAGTCCACTGAGATGGCGTCCAGCTCGAAGTCCATGCGCGCCGATCCGGGTTCCATGTTGCCGCCGGTCACCTTGGCGCCGAAGTCGCGCCAGATCACCGCAGACAGAGCGTGCAACGCGGTGTGTGTTCTCATCAGGAGGTGCCTTCGCTCCCAGTCGATCACCGCCTCAACGCTCATCCCGGCCTCGAGGTTCCCGCCCTCGATCCGGTGCAGCAGGAGTCCGCTTCGCTTGAAGGTATCCGACACCCGCACATCGCCGGCCGGAGTTCTCAGGATGCCGGTATCCCCGGGCTGCCCTCCACCGCGCGGGTAGAACACCGTGCGGTCGAGCACGACGCCGCCGTCTTGCATTTCCTCAACCACAGCATGCACGCGGCGCTGGTAAGCATCGGTAGCGGCTAGCTCTTCAGTCATCGGCACTCCTTCAGCCCGTCCGGGCAGCGTACCGCACCCCTGACGAATCCAGGCGAATAGGGCACTTCAGAGAACAACTGCTGCCCAGCGTGCCTAAACTCCTGCGTCACATCCTGCCCGGCAGGATCAACGGGAAGAAATCGGTACCGCCCGGCGGCACCGAAGGAGGAAATCAAATTGCGGAACAAAACATCCCTAGGAAAACTCGTTCTGCTGCTCATGGTCTTTTCGCTCATCGTTGCCGCTTGCGGCAGTGACAGCAGTGACACGACCGCGGGTGGCGGCAGCGACACGACCACAGGCGGCGGAGGCGGAGATGCCTCGGCAGTCTGCGACGCCGATCCGTTCGGTTGCGTGGAAGTTGGCAGCGGTGAAGCGATCACCATCGGCACATTGCTCGTCATTTCCGGTGCGAACGCCAGCTTGGGCCAGGACAGCCAGAACGGCGTAGTCATGGCCGCCGATTATCTCGACGGAACCTTTGACGGCGTCAACGGTGAGCTTCTCGGTCATCCGATCGCGTTCAACCATCAGGACGACGGTTGCTCGGCAGAGGGCGGACAGGCAGGCGCCCAGGCGCTCGCCGCCGACCCGAGCACGGTTGGTGTTATCGGCACCAGCTGCTCGAGCGCCGCGCTCGGCGTCGCCGATACGATCCTGAGCGACAAGGGCATCTCGATCATCTCGCCGTCCAATACCGGCCCGGCATTAACAACACCCGAAGAGCATCAGGCCTTCTACCTGCGCACCGCCCACAACGACAAATTGCAGGGTGCGGCGGTTGCGGAGTTCGCCTATAACGAACTCGGCGCACGGACCGCAGCCACGATCCACGATGGCAGCCCCTATGCCGACGGCCTTCAGGCCGTGTTCGCGGACACGTTCGAGGAACTCGGTGGCACGATCACCAAGAGAGAAGCCATCCAGGTGCAGGAAACCGACTACACGTCGGTGCTGACCTCGATCGCAGCCGATAGCCCGGACGTGCTCTACTTCCCGATCTTCGCCCCCGAAGGTGGACTCATCACCCAGCAGGCGCGCCAGATCGATGGCCTGGCTGATACCGAGCTGATCGGATCCGACGGCATGCTGTCGGCCGACTACGTGGCTGCGGCCGGTGAGGCCGTTGAAGGCGTCTACCTGTCCGGGCCCGACCTGTCCGCCTTCACCGGCGACCAGGACTTCTACGCAGGTGAGTTCAAGACGGCCTACCAGGAGCTGTGGGGTGGCGAACCGGCCGCGGCCTTCCACGCCCACTCCTACGACGCCGCCAACATGTTCTTCGACGCAATCAAGGCGGTAGCGATCGATGAAGGCGGGACTCTGTATATCCCGAGGACGGCGCTGAAGGATGCACTGTTCGCCACCTCCGGCGTCCAGGGCATCACCGGCACGCTGAACTGCAACGACCTCGGCGACTGCCAGTCCACGGCCACCATTGCCGTGTATCAGGTTGTTGATGGGAACTACGACACCAACAACCCGGTGTTCAGCAAAGTGGCGAGCCTCGATGGCTAGGACGATGTGATCCAGGGGGGGAAGCTCGGGAGCTTCCCCCCCTCCTCACACACCGACCCCCATGACCAGCCCCGACCCCACCCCCACCGAACAGTCGAGCCGCCGACTCAGATTCGAACGCATCCCGATGCGCCGCATCATCCTGATCGTGCTCAGCCTGTCGATCATCTACGGAGTGGTGGCGGGCAGCACCGCCACGTTGCGAGCCGGGGTCTTCACCGCGGAGGACTGGCAGTCGCTCTTGATCAACGGTCTGGCGCGGGGCAGTGTCTACGCCCTCATCGCCATCGGCTACACACTCGTCTACGGCATCCTCTTCATGATCAACTTCGCTCACGGCGAGGTCTTCATGTCGGGTGTCTACACCGCCTACTTCGTTGCCGTCGCCTTTGCCGGCAATGGCTTCCTGAACAGCAACCCGCTCATCGCCATCGCCATCCTGTTGCTGGTCTCGATGGCCGTATCCGTGTTCGTCGCGGTCATCCTCGAGCGACTCGCCTACCGGCCACTCCGTGGCGCCCCCCGGCTTGTACCCCTGATCACGGCCATCGGCGCCTCGTTCTTTCTTCAGTACACCTTCCGTGGCCTGTACGGCGCCAACGTCCGGGCGTACCCCAATATCGAGATCCTCCAGGGCAAGTGGACCATCTTCGGCATCGAGATGCTCAAGACGCAGGCCATCGTCATCGTGGCGGCGATGCTCCTCTGGGTCCTCCTCTACCTCTTCGTGGCTCGCACCAGAACCGGCCGCTCGATGCGGGCGGTCGGCGAAGACCGTGAGATCGCCTCGCTGATGGGCATCAACGTCGACCGGACGATCGTCGCCACCTTCGCCATCGGCGGCGCACTGGCCGGCGCCGCCGGCATTCTCTACGTATTTCTCTTCAACCAGGTGATCTTCACCATGGGCTTCCTGCCCGGCATCAAGGCCTTCACCGCCGCCGTGCTCGGCGGAATCGGCAGCATCACCGGAGCAGCACTCGGCGGACTGCTGCTCGGGATCCTCGAAGCGGTCGGACCCAACCTCTTCCTGACCGGTGCCAATGTCCCCTCTCCGAATCAGCTGCAACCGGTGATTGCGTTCGGCATCCTCGTGCTCGTCTTGATCTTCCTTCCCGGCGGATTCGTCGGTGCATCTGAGGAGAAGCGGGCATGAATCCGCCCTCGGCTCTCAAGCCCGGCCTCATCGGCGGAACGGTCGTCATCTATCTGGCGGCAATCGGCATGGTCGAGCGTTTTCAGGACCGCAACATCATCACCGGAGTCGTCGGACTCGGTGTTGTGCTGATCCTGCTCACATTTGCCATCGCCGCCTACACGGCCGCCCGGAAGGGCAAGACCCCACTGCCGACCGGAGCCCTGGTCGGACTCGTAGCCGGCGGCCTGGTTGCGCTCATCACGCTGGGCTTCGAAGGTCTCATCAACGCCGGCGTCGACGTGCGGGGCATGTTCGTCAGCATCACCCCCGGGCTGCTCGAAACGCTCGAATTCGGCCTCAACCCGGCGCTCGGCGCCATCGTCATGGCGCTGGCCGGTGGAGCCACCGGCCTAGTCGCCGGTGGCCTCGTCGGACTCAAGGACGAGCACCTCCGCTCCTCCGCCATATTCGCGGTCAGCATGATGTTGCTCGTGAGTCTCGGCGAGCCAATTCTGCGGGTAACGCTCGGAAACCTCGGCATACCAACCAACTGGCTCTACGAACTCGGTGGCCTCACCGTCGCCGGGACCATCATCACGGTGCTGGCCGGGTTCGGCATGCGCTGGTGGCTGACGGGACGCAAAGAGAAGCGGCAGGAGATCGCTGCCCACATGCCGGAGGGCACCCGGCGCACCTGGGGTCGCGCATCCCTGATCGCCTCCATCCTCGCTCTGATCGCCTTGCCCTGGGTGGTCGGACCGTTCGTGAGTGACGTGCTCGGCACCGTCGGGCTCTACGTCTTGCTGGGCCTCGGCCTCAACATCGTCGTCGGCTATGCCGGCCTACTCGATCTGGGTTATGTGGCGTTCTTCGCCGTCGGAGCCTATGCAGCTGCCATCTTCACCTCCCCCGCCTCGTTCCTGGTGACGGAGGAAGGGGAGACGTTCGCCGCGGCCGGGTTCACGAACATCTGGTTCGCGCTTCCGTTTGTCGTCATCATCGCCGTCGTCATCGGGGCCATGATCGGAGCACCCGTCCTGCGCTTGCGCGGCGACTACCTGGCAATTGTGACCCTTGGATTCGGTGAGATCATTCGCACGCTGGTGCTGTCCGACTGGCTGTCACCCTTCCTCGGTGGAGCGCAGGGGCTGACGAGGATTCCACCTGCACCGCCCGCATCGTTCGATCTTCGCAACCCGCAACACATCTACTACGTGATCCTCGCCTTCTGTTTCGTCGCCGCCTACATCTCATCCCGGCTCGTCGACTCACGCGTCGGGCGGGCCTGGGCGGCCATGCGGGAAGATGAGGACGTTGCCGAGGCCATGGGCATCAGCGTGGTCCGTTACAAGCTACTGGCCTTCGCAATGGGTGCCGGGGTCGGCAGCCTCGGCGGAGTGTTCTTCGCCGCCAAGATCGGATCGATCTTCCCCAACAGCTTCGGGCTCCAGGTCTCGATCAACGTGCTCGCCGTGATCATTCTGGGTGGCATCGGGTCGATTCCGGGCGTCATCGTCGGAGCAGCCGCCCTGGTCGGCTTGCCGGAGTTGCTCCGTGAGTTCGGCGAGTTCCGGCTGCTGATCTACGGTGCGATCCTCGTTGCAATCATGATCTTCCGGCCGGAGGGTCTGCTGCCCAACAAGCGCCGGCAGCGCGAGCTCCACGAAGGAGCGGGTCCCGCACCACCGGTCAAGCTCCCGGGAGGAGGGTCACCCGCATGAGCCACCTTCTGGAACTCGAGGGCGTTTCAAAACGATTCGGCGGCGTGCAAGCGGTCGACAGCGTCGACTTCTGGGCAGATCCCGGCGAGATCGTTGGGGTCATCGGCCCCAACGGTGCCGGCAAAACTACGCTGTTCAACATCGTCACCGGCTTCTACGCGCCGGATGCCGGCAAGATTCATTTCGACGGACACAACCTGGTAGGTCTCAAGCCCAATCAGATAACCAGGGTGGGGGTGTCGCGTACGTTTCAATCGGTGCGCCTGTTCGGGGCGATGACCGTCCTCGAGAATGCCATGGTCGGCCAGCACACCCGCACGAAGGCCGGCGTTTACGGAGCCTTATTGAATACCAAGCGTACGGCGAAAGAAGAGCAGAAAGTGCACTCGTCGGCGATCGACAGCCTCGCTTTCTTCGGCGACCGGTTGACGCCCCGAATCAACTCGCTCGCTTCTGAACTCGCCTATGCGGATCGCCGCCGCCTCGAGATCGCCAGGGCGATGGCAACAGAGCCGCAGCTTCTCCTCCTCGACGAACCGGCCGCCGGAATGAACCCGGCAGAGAAGGAAGGGCTGATCGAGTTGATCGGGCGCCTGCGGGATGTCAAGGGATATGCAATCGTCCTCATCGAACATGACATGCCGGTGATCAAGGGTGTCTCCGATCGAGTAGTTGCACTGGACTACGGCAAAAAGATCGCAGACGGCACCTACGAAGAGGTCGCCGCCAACCAACAGGTCATCGAGGCATACCTCGGGAAGGCCGGATCGGAGGAGCAGGCATGAGCGAAGCCATTCTCAGCCTCCGTCACGTCAGCGCCTCCTACGGGCCGGTGCGCGCCCTCGAAGACATCTCGATCGACGTGAACGAGAACGAGATCGTATGCCTGCTCGGCTCCAACGCGGCCGGGAAGTCGACCACTCTTCGAACGATTCTCGGTATGACTCGAGCGAATGCGGGTGAGATCATCTTCGACGGCGAACGGATCGAACACCTGACCACTCCGGAAATCGTCAGCCGCGGGTTGACGATGGTACCGGAGAATCGCCGCTTGTTCGGCAAGATGACCGTGAGGGAGAACCTCGAGATCGGGGCGAATCTGCGGGACAACAAGAAGGAGATCCAGGAGGACATCGAGCGGGTGTTCCGGCTATTCCCCCGCCTCAAAGAACGCATCCGTCAGCGGGCAGGAACATTGTCGGGAGGCGAACAGCAGATGCTGGCGATCGGCCGGGCGTTGACCGCCAGGCCAAAGGTCCTCCTACTCGATGAGCCGTCGATGGGTCTGGCACCGATCCTCGTGGAGCAGGTGTTCGAGACGATCGAGGAGATCAACTCCCAGGGTACGACGATCTTTGTCGTCGAACAGAATGCCCACATGGCCCTCTCGATCGCCGACCGCGGATACGTTCTCCAGACGGGATCCATCGTGCTCTCTGATACGGCGGCCAACCTGCTCGAGCACCCTCAGTTGTCAGACGCATATCTTGGGGAGATGGAGTAGGCCGACCTCCAGCGGGTCACAAGTATCCCTTCCGGCTCGACTGAGACGAGACGGGGGTACGGACGGTATCTACCCGGACTCCTCCGAACTCGTTTTGTCGTTGCGATCATCCGGCACGCCGTGGGATTGGTGAGACACATCGCCCCGCGACACCTGCATGTCGCGAATCCGCTGCAGCCGCCCCAGCAGTTTCTCGGCCGAAGGCGGCTCGTACTCCTGAATGACCGCTTCCGTTGCTTCGTCCCATGACTGGCCGAGCACCCGTGTCCGCCACAGGTGAGCGACAATGATTTTGATCAGGGCGACCGTCGGGACCGCTACCAGCACCCCGATCAGACCCGCCACCGAACCACCAACGAGCAGCGCCAGAATGATCAGCGCCGGGTGGAGCTTCACCGTGGCGCGCAGAATGATCGGGCTGATGAAATGGTTGTCGATCTGTTGCACGATGATCATTGCGACGGCGGCCCAGAATGCCATCCGCCAGTCTCCGAGAGCTAACGAAACGGCCACCGCCAGGATCCCACCGGAGGTCGGGCCGACGAATGGCACCAGATTGAGCAGGCCGGTGATCGCCCCGACGATGAGCCAAAGGGGCAAGCCGATGATCCAGAGGGCGAAACTGGTGAGAACCCCAACGATGAGGGCGACGAGTAGCTGACCGCGTACAAAACCGCCGAGAGCCTTTGTATCGCCCTGGGATTCTTGGAGACTCTTTACCTTGGAAGCGAGGATGGAGTTATGTCAAAGAAACTGCAGGCG
>JARGFH010000092.1 GCA_029210695.1 Acidimicrobiia bacterium | reverse complement strand
TGGTCTCCGGCATCACCCACGACTGGCCCGCCGCCAACCAACCTCACCGAAAGCCACTTTTTCGGCAGCCACCTAGAGAGCTAGCCCCCCGTTCTGGCGTCAGGAAGCGCGCCATTCTGGGGGGTTTCTGACGCCAGAATGGGGTAGTGGTCAGGTTCGACCGATCGCCAGGAAATGTGGAGTCGCTCCGAGCAGTGAGGGGGCCGACTCCAAACGGCGAAGGAGGTCGAGTACTGCCCTCAGCTTGTCGGGATCGGAGATTCGCTCTTCCAAGTCCCGGGCCGCCCACGACATGCCTTCCACTGCCACGATCTCCACATCTGTGAACCCCGTCGCCTCGAGTTCTCCTACAAGTTCATCCGGCAGATGAAAATACGCGGTCGTGAAGAACCTGGGATCTGCGGTGTGGTTGGTGTGCTTGCCCGTTGCCAAATCGACGTGCACGGTCCGTTCGAAGTCTTCGTGGTCGATGAAACCAGAGTCGAGTCCGTCGATGGCGGAGGCGTATCGGGTGATCCCTGCCACGAATAGGAGACCGCCCTGCCTCAGGACGCGGTGGGCCTCACGCAAGGCTGCCAGGCGGTCGGAGCGTTCCTGAAGGTGATAGAGCGGACCGAACATCAGAACTGCGTCGAAGCTGTCGTCGGTGAACTCGAGTTGGCCGGCCACACCGAGCTCGGCCGACGGTACTCCGGCCTCCCGCGCCTGTTGCACATGGAGGGCGACCGGGTCGATCAATGTCGGTCTGTGACCAAGGCTGGTGAGCCAGACCGAATACACGCCGGGGCCTCCACCGATGTCCAGGATCTCGGCGGGAGCCTCCGGGAGGTAGCGCACCAGAATCTCCTTGGTCCGGATCAGCTCGATCCTGCCGAGGCCGTCCTCACTGAGGCGCTGAGATTCGGCGTACAGGTCAGAGTAGTGCCTGTCGATCTCCGCAGGGATGAGCGGGTCCATGGGCCAAGGGTAATCCCCGTTCTGGCGTCAGGAAGCGCGCAATTCTGTCGGGTTTCTGACGCCAGAACGGTCAAAAGCTGGTGGTCAACCGAACCGGTAGCCCACCGATCGCACCGTCGTGATCCAGCTCGCCCGCTCTTCGCCCAACTTGGAACGCAGGCGCCGCACGTGGACGTCCACGGTGCGGGCGCCCCCGAAGTAGTCGTATCCCCACACTTTTTGCAGCAACTGCTCGCGGCTCCAGACCCGCCCCTGGTGCTCGATGAAGTAGCGCAGCAGTTCGTATTCCATGTAGGTGAGGTCGATCGGCTTTGCGTCGATGGTCGCCTGGTAGGTGGCGAGGTTGAGTTCGAGGCTCTTGTACTCGACCGATTGGATCCCCTCCTCGTGACCGGCGAGGCGGCTCACCCGCAAGCGGAGTTCGAGCGTGTCGATCGGTTCGTTGATGAAGTCGGCGATCCATCGTTCGTGTTCGAGGAGTGTGGTCTGGGTCGACGTGATCACCACCATGACCGGACAGCCGATGTCTTCCGATATTCGCCTGGCTTCTCGCAGCTGCTGCAGCGGTTCCGAACGAAGATCGACCAGTGCGACACCCCATTCGCCGTCGGCGTCACCCGCCTCGACCGGGGTGGCGAGGGCACCGGCCAGCATCAGAGCCTCGGTCAGCTCCTGCAGGTCTGCGGCGGAGGAAACGGCGACGGTTATCACAGGATGGGAAGATACCTCTCGAGTTCAAACTCAGACACGTGGTTCTGGAATTTGTCCCATTCCTTCCGCTTGTTGCGAAGGAACCACGAGAACATGTGCTCGCCGAGCGCATCCGCCATCAGCTCAGAAGCCTCCATGGCGTCGAGTGCATGATCGAGCGTGGCCGGCAACCTGCCGACTCCCAGCGCCTTACGTTCGGCGGTCGTCATCTCGAAGATGTTGTTGGACACCTCGGCGGGTAGTTCGTAGTTGTTCTCGATCCCGGCCAGGCCGGCAGCCAGCAACACCGAGAAGGCGAGGTACGGGTTGCAGGCGGAATCGGGTGCGCGGTACTCGATGCGCGTCGAGGAGGCCTTCCCGCGCTTGACCGTTGGGACCCTGATCAGTGCGGACTGGTTGTTGCGCGCCCAGAAGGTGTAGATCGGTGCTTCGAAACCCTTCACGAGACGTTTGTACGAGTTGACCCATTGATTCGTGATGGCAGTCAGTTCGGGAGCATGCTTGAGGATGCCCGCGATGAACCCCTCTGCCACTTTCGAGAGCCCGTTGTCGGCCCCGGCTTCGTAGAAGGCGTTCCGGTCCCCCTCAAACAGTGACAGGTGCATATGGAATCCGGAGCCGTCGTGTGCTTCGAGTGGTTTCGGCATGAACGTGGCATAGATGCCGTGTTCGATGGCGACTTCCTTGACGGCGAGGCGGAACGTCATGACGTTGTCGGCCATCGTCAGTGCGTCTGTATAGCGAAGGTCGATCTCGTGCTGGCTCGGCGCTACCTCGTGGTGCGAGTATTCCACCGGGATGCCGAGTTGCTCAAGAGCATTGATCGTGGTTCGCCGGTATTCCTGCGCAACGTCGAGCGGGGTCAGGTCGAAATAGCCGCCCTGATCGAGCACCTTGGGTTTGCCTTTCGAACTCTTGAAGTAGAAGTACTCGAGTTCGGGTCCGACGTAGAACGAGAAGCCGAGATCGGCGGCCCGCTGGAGGTTGCGTCGCAGCACGTAGCGGGGGTCGCCTTCGAAGGGCTCCCCATCGGGAGTGACGATGTCACAGAACATACGGGCGACCTGCTGTTCGGGCCGCCACGGGAGGATTTGAAAGCTGGCGGGATCCGGCACGGCCAGCATGTCGGCCTCTTGAACCCGGGCATAGCCGTCGATGGCCGACCCGTCGAACGTCATGCCTTCGTCGAACGCCGTCTCCAGTTCAGCCGGACTGATGGATACCGACTTCAGGAATCCCTGGACGTCGGTGAACCACAGGCGGACAAACCGGATGCCCCGCTCTTCGACGGTGCGAAGTACATACTCGGCCTGTTTGTCCACGTGGTCCTCCTTCTTGGTCGACGTCGGAAACGATACCCGAATGAAGCTCGCCGTCTCTCAATGCGAACCTCGAGTCAGGTGCCGAATGCCAAATCCCAGTGCGGGTTCCTAGGTGCATCCATGAGATCGCGACCGGCGTTCGCCTTTGTCGCTATTGACGATTCAAGGTGGACCTGCCCGAAACGTGGAATCTGAGACGGGGTTTGGACCCATCACCCAGGCCTTTCCAAGCCCGGATCTGTTAACCGTCCATTCACATTCGGGCAACCCGGCGGAAACGGATCCGTGGAACGCTCAGGGGAGCGCAGGGGCCGCAGAGCGGCGCCCGGAACCGGTACCCGAGGAGAATCCCAACGTGAGCAAAACAGCAGCCGATATTCTTCAGCAACTCGTTTCTGAGGAATGCCAATTCGTCGACCTTCGCTTCTGTGATCTGCCGGGTCAAGTCCAGCACTTCACCATCCCGGCCGACCAACTCGACGAGGATGGTTTCACTGAAGGGTTCGGTTTCGACGGATCTTCGATTCGGGGCTTCCAGGAGATCCAGGAATCGGACATGATCCTCAAGCCCGACCCGGCCACGGCGTTCGTCGATCCGTTCATGAAGCACAAGACCCTGGTGCTCTATTGCTTCGTCCATGATCCAATCACCGGTGAGCCGTACGACCGCGATCCGCGCTACATCGCAGCCAAGGCTGAGGCCTACCTGTCCGGAACCGGCATAGCCGATACCTCATTCTGGGGCCCCGAGGCCGAGTTCTACATTTTCGATTCCGCTCGATTCATGCAGAATGAGTTCTCGTCGTTCCATGAGGTGCAGTCGATCGAGGGTGCATGGAACACCGCGGCCGAAGAGGATGGTAAGAACCTCGCCTACAAGCCCGGATACAAAGAGGGCTACTTCCCGGTTCCTCCGACGGACCACTTCCAGGACCTGCGATCCGAGATGTCGCTCGAACTCGAGAAGCTCAACATCAAGGTCGAAGTCCATCACCACGAGGTCGGGACTGCCGGTCAGGCCGAGATCGACATCCGCTACAACACACTGCTGCGCCAGGCCGACGACGTCACGATCTTCAAGTATGTCGTCAAGAACGTCGCCTGGGCACACGGCAAGACGGTCACGTTCATGCCGAAGCCGGTGTTCATGGACAACGGCTCAGGGATGCACACGCACCAGAGCCTGTGGAAGGACGGCGTGCCGCTGTTCTACGATCCGAACGGATACGCCGGGCTTTCGGACATGGCCCGTTGGTACATTGGAGGACTTCTCAAGCACGCTCCTGCGGTGCTGGCATTCGCCGCTCCGACCACCAACTCGTACCGGCGCCTCGTGCCCGGCTACGAAGCTCCGGTCAACCTGGTGTATAGCCAGCGCAACCGGTCGGCTGCGGTGCGTATCCCGCTGTACTCCCAGAAGCCGGCGCTCAAGCGTCTCGAGTTCCGCTGCCCGGATCCTTCGGCCAACACCTACCTCGCCTTCGCGGCGATGCTCATGGCGGGTCTCGACGGGGTTCAGAACCAGATCGAGCCGCCCCCTCCGGTCGACAAGGATATTTACGACCTGCCGCCTTCCGAGTTGGCGAACCTGCCGTCCGTGCCCGGCAGCCTCGAAGAGGCGCTGGCTGCTCTCCAGGCCGACCACGACTTCCTGCTTCAGGGTGACGTGTTCACGATGGATCTCATCAACGCCTGGATCGACTACAAGCAGGTGCACGAGGTCGATGCGCTGCGGCTGCGTCCGCACCCGCACGAGTTCTCGATGTACTACGACACCTAATCGGAAGAAACTCCAGCGGATGGCCATCGGGTGGGGCGGGCTTTTTGGCCCACCCCACCCGATTCCTTTGCTCAACCTGCTTCAACCAGGAACGCGGTTTGCCAGGCGGGCCGGAGGCGTTCACCCCCGTCCGGGTGACCGAATGGGACGGGTTCGAATCGGTCCGGAACGCCGGTGTCGGCTCCGGAGTCCCATGAGGCCTGCAGCATGCTGCGCCACTCCTCGTCGGTGAGTCGCCCCTCCTCCTCCGGCCGCCAGAACTCGTAGTACGAGTACACACCTCCTTCAGCCACCTGGAAGCGCCCATCATCGGTGGGAACCAGGACGAGGAGTCGATCGATGTACCCGGTTCCGATCTCCAGGTACAAGAACGAAGATCGGGCAATATCTGCGATCAGGGCATCCATCGAGTCGAGACTGGACGGCAACCCGGTCGCAGGATCGATGTCCGAAGACGCCAGCCACAACGCCTCCATCGTGGTGGCGACGGCTTCGAGCCAGTCATTGTCGGCGGTCGAAACCGGTCGTCCTGCCAGCTCATCCCCGGCGATACCACCGAGTCGATCGACGAACGAGATCAGGTCGTTGAGTAGCGTCCGGTGTTCTTCGGTGAGCAGGCCCCGGTCGTCCAGGCCGTCCCTCAACAGCAAGGCAACCTGTGCTACCCGGAAGAACGCAACGGGGTCAGGCTCCACCCAGTGACGCGGTTCCTGTTCGATCCAGTCGCCGCCTCCCTCGTTCAGCACCGCCTGTTTGGCGTAGAGGATCGTGTCGTGCTTGAGCTCCGTGTACGAACCCAATCCGGTCATCAGGTCCTTGGCCGTCCAGGCCGGCGTCTGCATGAAGTCGGGGAACGCCCCGGTTTTCTCCGACCACTTCGGCTGGAGCGCATACAACCAGGCGTCGTACACCGTGGCGGCCCATTCGTTGATGGTCCTGGTGGCCAGGAGGTCGCGAAGGCTCGCTAGTTGTTCTTCGTAGTGGAGGTAGGCAGGTTCCTCCGCAGCCCGCTGTATCTCGAGCGCCAGGTTGGACCCCATGACCGCAGCCACATCGAGCGGCGACACTGAGACCCGGTGCTTCTCGGGTGGTGGTTCTCCGACACTGGGCCAGCCCAGCTGATCCAGCACGAACGAGTCGATGACGAAGCGAGCGCCCATGATGCGAACCGCGGCGGCTTCGGGGTTGATGCCCACCGCCCGGGTTTGAGCCAGGTCGGTGGAGATCCGCTCAATCAGGTCCAGGTCGGCCAGCGCGACAGGATCGGTTGCGAGGCCGGGGGCCAGGTCGTCGACGATGGCCAGAAGTTCCAGAGGCGTGTAGTCATCTGCCAGGCCGACCATGAATGCGGTCGGCTCGTAGATCAAGGTCCATGCGTCCACCAGGTCCGGGTCGGTGAATACCGCCCTCGCCACGAGGGCACCGATCTGCAGAGAACGGGAGTCGTTGAGGAAGAAGGATCCCTGGCCGAGCATCGACATGGCGCGGAAGTAGCGTTCCAGGTCGGCACTGCGTGTGTAGTGGCCCCTCGGTTTGAACAGGCTGTAGTCGACGAGGTTCGCAGCTGAGACTGCCGCGCTGCCTTCGACGAAGCTCGTGATCGGGGAGGGAACGAAGGCCACTCCTTCGAGAGCCAGCGCCACTTCTTCCTGAGCGAGCGGGCCGATCGGCCCCACATCGATGCCCAGCAGAGTGGCGGTTGCTTCGAGCAGTTGCTCCGCCCGGTCTGCCGCCTCCTCGAGTCCGGTTCCTTTGAGTTCCAATGCTTGGTCCCTGGTCGCTTCCAGCGATCCGAGGACGAATTCCTCGAGGATCGGGAGGAGCACGACCTCTTCGCTGTCGCGCAGTACCTTGGAGAACGCCAGGTGGAGGTAGTGGTAGGCGATGTCGGTGGTCACGAACATTGCGTGGTTGTCGTATGCGAACTGGCCGTACACGTTCTGGAAGAGTGACGCCCAACCCGGGACCACGACGAATCCGTTGGCGAGCAAGGCCGACTCCACGTCCGGATACCCATCGAGTAGTGCCTGCACAGGCGGGGAAAGCGTGACGCCGGCGAGTGACGAAGGAAGGGGAAGCCCGGCATACAAAGGCGTATCTCCCAAGAGGGGGATGTCGTCCATCTGAGCGAAAGCCTCCATCGGCCGTGGCTGGATCTGCATGGAGGCGGTGACGGCGATCGGAACCGTCGTCGTCGACACGGGTTGTGTCGACGTGGTGACGGGGGGCGCGTGAGTCGTCGAGGACGGGGGTAGGGTCGTGGATGGCGGGTTCGTGGTGTCGGCGCCGGTGCCCGTGCAAGCTGTCACGGTGAGGACGGCGACGACCAACAAGGCCGTTGGCCGGTGCATGTCAACCTCCATGGCGGTAAACGCCGGCGAAGCGGGACTGGTTCCCGATGCCGGTCCTTTCTTCATCGTTTGAGAACAAGAGGGTCGCTTTCTCCGTTGCGGTCGATATCGGCGCATGCCGGGCTTCCGTTACCTGTCAGTTCGACGGCGCCGGCGAAACCGAACCCCTCCCACCGAAAGGCGCCGGTGGCGACCGTCGCCGGGTCGTCCAGCTCCGAGTAGGCGACGGCGATTCCGCCATCGCACACGGCGAGGGCGGCGATCGGACGAAACAAACTTCCCGCCACCCACCACTGGCGGTAATCCTCCGGTCGGTAGACACCGAGATGGGCACTCCGGCCGGCGGAGTCCACCCAATCCCGATCGGGGAAGAGGCGGGTTATTGCGGTTTCCTCGAATGGCCTTCGAAATGAGACAACCAGGTCGACCTCGTCTTCTCCTCTGACGTATCCACGTCCGGCGTCAACCACGTCGCCTGCCGCGAAGTCCCGGGGAATCTCGGGGATCGTGGGTGCAAGGCTGTAGGGCTCCACCGGAGTCCACCAGTCGAGTCCGAGCAGCACCGCGTTGGCGGCGGGAGGTTCCCACTCGACGAAATGAACCCTTCGATCGGTGTGGTCGGTGACGCCTATCCGAAAAGCGACGACGCCCCCGCCGGTGACGAGCGTCTCGAGCAGCGCTCCTCGTTGTGTATCGATTGGCTGCTGGTCGAAGAGGAAGTTGCCGAGGCTGGCGGCGATCACCGTCCTCCGCCCATCCCCGTCGGGGTCGACGACCCGGGTGGGTTGGACGACGTGGGGACCGTGCCCCCATACAACATCTGCACCCCACGAAGCCAGGTCGGTGGCATGCTGGAGAAAGGCTGGGTCCGAATCGGTTTCGTATTCGACACCACCGTGCAATGAAACCACCACGATGTCGGCCGCCGCCCGCGCTTCTGCCACCATTACCCGCGCCGACTCGCGATTCCAGCGCACGATACCGGGCCCCGAGCCTGCCTCGATTCCCGTCTGACTGGCGTCGAAGGCGAGCGATGCAACGGTCAACCCCGCCGCGGTCGCGGAGTACCGGGGCCTGGCGGCGTCTGCGCCGTCCGCGCCTCCACCGACCACTCCGATGTCGGCCGCCTCTAGCGCCTGGATGGTATCGATGACCGAAGGTCTCCCTGCATCTCCCGCGTGGTTGTTGGCGATATTCATGACGTCGAATCCAGCCCGGGAGAGTAGGACGGCGAGGCCCGGAGACGCTTCGAGCGCGTAGGGGTTCGCCGAAACGTGGGGTAGGTCGGTTAGCGGTGATTCGAGGTTGGCGAACGCCAGATCGGCCGATCGCACGACGAAGCTCACGTCTGCGAACAAACCGTCCGGATCGGCGGCGGCAATCGGGGCGATCCCTCGACCGAGCATCACATCTCCGGCGAACAGCAGCGTGGAGGTGGCGGTGATCGAGTCTCCGCGCTCTCCAGGCGGATTGCTCGTTGTGCACGAGGTCAACAAGGCCAGACAGAGGAGCAGTGTCGATCGATGTAGATCCATCACCACCATCGTCCCAAATGACTAGTGGTCTGTCGCGGATTCAGTGATCTGGTTGAGGGCGGCTCGTCCTCGTTTGACTTTGGCAATGATTTCTTCG
>JARGFH010000091.1 GCA_029210695.1 Acidimicrobiia bacterium | reverse complement strand
CGGCAGATATCTTCACGAAATCAGACTACGCCGCCCATTGCGACTAGCGGCGTTGGTGGTTGACGTACAGCGCCTGGCCGGAGTTCCGCAGTTGGCCTGCCGGCGTAGGCATCGAAAGTGCGCGTGAGCAGGGAGAACGCGCGGGACTGTCGGGGACGTGTAGTGCCTACGCGCTGGCGGGAGTCTTGTCGGTGCCGGCGGGGGTGATGTCGAGGAACTGTTTGGGTTGGTTGACGCCTAGGGCCTTGAAGATGGCGGCCTGGCCGGGGGTGGTTTCGGTGCGTTGCAGGACGTGGCCGGCGGGACCGGCGAACAGCCCGAGGTGCATGCGGTCGAGCTGGTGGCGGAGGTTGCGCCAGGTGTCGCCGGTGGCGGTTTCGGCCAGGCGGATGAGGAGCAGGGCGAGCCAGCACAGCAGCACGTGGGCGCGGATGCGGCCTTCGAGGCGGTGGTAGACGGGCCGCAGGTCGAGGGTGGATTTCATGTCCCGCCAGCCCCGTTCGACTTCGAGCAGTTGTTTGTAGCCCAAGGCGATGTCTTCGGCGGACAGTGTGGGGTCGGAGGTGCGCAACAGGAACTTGCCGTCGAGGCGTTGCTCGGCGGCGACGGCTCTGCGGTCGATGCGCAGCAGCCCACCGGGGGTGGTGCGCAGGAACCGTTTCAGCCCCGGGTAGTTGCCCAGCTCGCCGGCCAACTCGGCGCGGGCGGTCTTGGTGAGCTGGTCGGAGCCGTCGATGGCGTCGGCGAGCTGGGTGAGAAGCTGGTCGCGCACGGTCCGGTCTCGTTCGGCTTGTTCGGGGTTGTGGCAAACCACGAACCGGTCGCGCATGGTGGCGTCGTCGATGACGACCTCTTTGACCCCCAGGTTGGCGGCCACGGTGCGGTAGCGGCCCTGGCGGGACAGCGCCGCCTGGGCCTCGCGGCCATCGCCGCGGAGCTTTTCGCCGATGATGTAGTGGCCGCCTGCCCGTTGGAGGTAGCGGCGGTTCTCCGCCGAGGAGAAGCCACGGTCGGCGACCCACACCACCCGGGTCAGCTTCCACGTTTTGAGGTCGTCTTTGACCTGGCGGATCAGCGCCTGATCGTTGGTGTTGCCTGGCCAGCACCACACCCGGATGGGGATGCCTTCTCGGGTGACGGCCATGCCGATCACCACCTGAGGCAGGTCGGGCCGGTGGTCCTTGGAGTGGCCTCGGGCCCGGAACCCGACCGTCTCCCCCTCACCCGGCGCGTCGGGCTGGTCGATCTCGAAGTAGGTGGAGGTGGTGTCGAAAAACAGCAGGTCGACCTCTAGGTTCAACAGATCGGCGGTGGCCCAGTACACGGCCTCGACCAAATCGTCTTCGACTTCCAACAGCCAGTCCATGGCCCGGTAGAAGGTGTCCTCGTCGACGTCGTCCAGACCCGGGATCACGGCCCGCTCCGCCACCCAGCGGGCGGCGGCGAGCTTGGAGAGCGGTTCGAGGGCACGGTTAGCGACCATGGCGAACACGGCCCGCTCGGCCCGCGGATCGAGGCGTCGACCCTCCAGCAGGCGGGCCAGCACCTCGCCGATCCCCACCCGCCGCCACAGACCGTCCAGGGCCCATGCGCCGCCCAGCGCCTTGGACGACACGAACCGCAGCGGCGCCGTCGCACCGCCCGGCGCCGTCGCCTCCAGTTCGGCGTCGGGACCCAGATAGCGGGCGATGGAGCGGACCAGCCGGCCCAGTGCCTCCCGGTCCAGCCGGTCCTCCCGCCCGAAGCTGTGGATCACCTTGGCCACCGGGTTCCCCGACTGGGGATGACGCACGTTGTGGGCCAGCTGCACGTAGCGGACCACCGACCCGTCCTTGTTGCGCCGCTGGATCGTCCGCAGATACATGCCCACACTCTACATCAGCTAACTCACCTAACCAAGAACCTCTAACACCTAGCGTGTGCCTACACATTTCGCGGCCGCCAGCCAGCCTCAACGCCGTGACCAGCACTTTCGCGTTCACGTGTGCCCAGAAACAGCCTTCATCTGCGGAACCCCTGCTGGAAGGTTTTCCAGATATAGAACCAATTCTGGTACATGGCGACCTTCTCGTCCTGGACCAGTTGATCGCCGTCGAAGAAGCTCTGGGTCTCCCAGCCGGGCGGATTGAATTGGGTGAAGGCGACCAGCTGTTGCATCGCCTGCTCCTGCTCCGGAGAGTTCAAGGTCAGCTCGCCGGAGCCGAGATCCCCATAGTTGCCACCGTGGCCGTACACGAAGTAGGTGTGATCCAGGAAGATCGACCAGTCGACGCCGCCGATGAAGAAACCGTACAGATCCGGGGGCCTCGTGAAGAACTCGGCTACCTCGTACATCTCCTCGTACGTTGTCGGCACAGCGAGGTCACGCCCGTACCGCTCCTGGAACGCCGCCTGCTCGGCGGGATCCTCCAACAGGTCCTTCCGGTAGAACAGCATCGGGAAGTTGTAGTACTGGGGCACACCGACCAGGGTGCCGTCCTCCCGCGTGAACTTGTCGGCAGAGACGATCTGCTCGATGTCGCTCTCCGACAGGTACTCCGCCAGGTCCTTGACGTGGGCCTTCTCCTTAACCCAGGTGTTGTCGTCACCGCCGCCGATCATCACGACGTCGTACAACCCGGCATCCTCGATGAGCTCGCGGACCTTCCGCTGTGACCACAGCGGCCGTGCCACCTGCTCGATCGAGGCGGTGATTCCGGTCATCTCCTCGAACTCCGCCGCTCCGGCGATCAGGGCGTCGGTCTCGGGGCCCGCAACTGCGAGCACCCGGACGACTTGGGCTCCCCCAGTGTCGGTGACCGTGCCATCGGTTTCGTCGTCGCCCGTCGAATCCCCCGACGTGCAGGCACTCGCCACGAGAACGAGCACCAGCAGAGCGCTTGCCCGGCGCCACCACACACTTTCACGCATCATGCCTTCCTTTCGCTCTTGGTGAACGGCGCCGGCGATCCGAGCCGATCCCCTGTTGATTCTTCCATTGCCATGCTCACCGTCAGATCTCTTTCTGTCTCGGTGCCTGACGCATCGACACCGGGGGGGCAGGGTTGATAGCTGGGTTACGGACTCGGGCGACATCGTGGCGGGCGGGGACGCCGAGCAGATTCCGGTGCTGCAGGATTAGGTCCCGGTACCAGCGGGCGCTCGCTTTGGGGATGCGCTCCTGCGTGCGGTAGTCGACATAGACGAGGCCGAACCGCTTGCGGTACCCTTCGGCCCACTCGAAGTTGTCGAGCAGGGACCAAGCGAAGTAGCCACGAACATCGACCCCCTCGCTGGCCGCCTGGGCAACCGCAGTCACGTAGCGGTCGAGGTAGTCAATACGTTCCCGATCTCTCACCTCGCCGTCCGGCCCGACGTAGTCCTCGAAGCAGGCGCCGTTCTCCGTCACGTACGACGGGATGTGGCCATACTCACGGTCCACGCGCACCAACACGTTGCGCAACGACTCGGGTCGCACCGACCAGCCCAGGCTCGTAGCGGCCGGCGCAGCCGCGCGGATGCGTGAGCGAAGGAACGGCTCGTCCAGATCGTCGGATGCCATGACCTGCTGGTAGTGGTTCACTCTCAGGAAGTCGATCGCCTCGGCCATCACCTCGTCGTCGCCCGGTTTGATCCGTTCGAGCAGGCCGTGGGGGCCGTGGAGTTCGACGACCTCTTCCCCATACCCACCGCCCAGGAGCGGATCGAGGAAGAGCCGATTGTGGTTGGCGTCGACCCGACGGGCCGCTGCTTCGTCCTCTGGGTCTTGCGACGCGGGCCGCACGTCGGTGAGGATGTGAGCGATCCCCACAGACGCCTTGGCGTGAACGGAGCGGATGGCCTGGGTGGCCAGGCCGCCGGCCAGGTTGAGGTGATGCGCCGCTGCCACCGCTGCCGGCAGTTCCCGACGTCCGGGGGCGTGGACACCCAAGTGATAGCCGTTGAACGCCTGACACCAGGACTCGTTCAGCGTGATCCAATCCTCGGCCAGATCTCCGAGCGCCTCGGCGGTGCGCTGCGCGTATTCGGCGAAGCGAAGGGCTGTGTCGCGCTCGGGCCATCCGCCGACGTCCTCGAGCTCCTGTGGCAGATCCCAGTGATAGAGCGTAACGAAAGGTCGGATACCGAGCTCGTGCAAGTACTCCAGCAGGGACCGATAGAAACCGACGGCACTCCGGTTCAGGCTGCCCCGACCGGTGGGTTGGAGGCGAACCCACGAGACGGAGAACCGATAGGCGGCAAGACCAAGGTCAGCGGCAATCGTCAGGTCCTCGCGCCATCGATGGTAGTGGTCACATGCGACGTCGCCGGTGTCGCCGTTTCGGGTCTTCCCAGGAAGGCGGCTAAACGTGTCCCAGATCGAAGGGCCACGACCATCCTCTGTAGTGGCGCCCTCGATCTGGTAGGCAGCGGTCGCTGCGCCCCAAACAAAGTCCGGCCCGAATGCGGTCAGATACTGCCTACCGCTCGCAGCCTCTTCCAACCTCGCGCTGTTCCTTCTGATCTCCTTCACGGGACCGACGTGAACAGCCACTGCTGATTGGGGTTGGCCGGATCGAGGTCCCACTGCTGGATGATCGCCCCGTCACTCACCGAACCGTCACGGAGATCGAGCGCCTTGCCGCTGGCTCGGTTCGTGATCGTGTAGTAGTCGGAATCGACCGCAGTGAGCTGCCACTGCTGCTCTGGTGAGCCGGTGCCGGTGATCGACCACTGCTGCATCTGGATCCCGTTCCGATTCGAAGCCCGCGGGTTAGTGAGCGCCATCCCGCTGTTGACGTTGATCATGTTGACATAGCCCGCCCCTGCGTCGACAAGCACCCATTGCTGACTCAGGTCGCCGCTGTCGGTGAACTGAAGGATCGGTGCCTTGTTGCTGGTCGAGCCGTTCGCCACGTCGACGGGCTTGCCACTCGGCCGTGCCTCGACGGTGTACGTACCACCGGTCTGTGGTACGTACGAGGTGGGAGGGGCAGGATCGACCGTGGCGATGAACGTGACGGTGGCCCGCGAAGGCAAGGTGTAGGTGAACGAACCCTGCTCGTTCCATGTAACGGTGAAGGTCGTGTCGGCGGTGTTGCGGTTCGTGGCGATCAGTACCTCGCGACCGTCTGGGTTCTCGAAGGCAGCGGTGACGATGCCGTGGGCGTTCACGGTCGAGTCGATCCGGGTGGCGTCGACAGAGACGAAGTCGCTGATCTGACCAAGGTGGTAGTAGTTATCCGCCAGGGAGTAGGCGGCCGATGTCACGGCCCCCGATTGGTCGGTGGTCACGTCGATGGTGACAACGGGGACACACACCTCACAGCCGCCGAGATGGGGCCCGTTGTTCGAGTCGAGCGCCAAGTTCCACAACACCACACCTCGGGCCCAGTTCTGGACCGAGAGGAGGGCCATCTCGGCGGTGCTGAACGGGATGATGTCGGTCGGTTCGGTGTCTGACGAGCATTCCGTTTCGTATTGATCGAAGCCCGGATACAGATTGTGGAGCTTCGTCATCTCGGTGGGGTCGCTCGAGTTGTTGTAGCAGTGCCAGGCGATGCCGTCGTAGTCGCCGCTCGTCGGGCCCGTAACCAGCGTGGTGGGATAGCTGGGCAGGTCCCAGTTGTGGTCGTATCCGAGGATCTGCGGCTGGAGACCAGCGGCGGCGAGGGCCGGCTTCAGGTAGTCGTGCACCCAGCTTGCCTCGTCTTCGGGTTCCCACATCATCCCCGGGTAGCTGTTTGGGCAGTACTGGGGCTCGTTTTGGGGAGTCACCGCCCAGATCGGCACCCCCGCGTTCTCGTACGCATTGATCCACTTCACGAAGTAGTCGGCCCATGTCTGCCGGTACTCAGGGAGCAACGCCCCCTTCTTGTTGTGGAACGAGCAGATCAGCTTGTCAGTGGTCTTCATCCACGCCGGCGCCGTCCAAGGGCTGCCGATGATCTTCAGGTTCGGGTTGATCGCCAGCGCGTCCTGGATGGCCGGAATGATGTGGTCCGTGTCATGGCTGGTCAGTGCGAAATACTGCAACGGCTCCCCGGGCGGGCCCTCCGTGTCGGCGTTCGTCCAGTGCGCGGTCGCCTCGGTGAAGTCGCTGGCGCCCATAGGCACTCGCCAAAAGGTGAGACCGATCCCACCGGTGACACCGAAGAGCTCGTCCATCATCGTGGCGTACGCCGCCGGGTCGTAGCCCTTCAGCTGCGACATGAGGAAGGTCGAGGAATCAGAGAAACTGGCTCCGAACCCGGTAGTCGTCTGGTATTGGCGGCTGTCGTTCACGGAGACGTTGATCGACCCCCCGCCGACAGGGCCGAGCACCACATCCGGTTGTTGGGTCAGCTGGTTAACACCGTCGGGGGTGGTAAGCCAGACCTCGACGGTGGTCGATGCCGAAGCTACGGTCGTGGTACCGACCAGGACGGCAATCATCGCTATCGAGGTCGCCAAGCCGAGCCACGCGCGCCTTCGGGAGATTCGAACAGTATTCATACCACAAACAAACTCGTCCACTCGTCTCTTCAAGGGAGACCGTCCTTGATCTAAGACTTAATCTTAGGTATCAATTATTCCGGAGTCAATAGAAAACAAGCCTTCTCCCAAGGGGAGCTCATAGCTCTACGATTGTTGGACTAAGTTCTTGTCATAATCACAACGACCCGTGGAGATCAGGCATGCCCGAACAACGGACCACCACCCGGGATGTTCGCCGCGCCAACCAGGCCGCCGTTCTGAAGCACCTCTATGAGGGGGGACCGGCCAGCCGGATCGCACTGTCTAACGACACCGGGCTGAGCCGGGCAACCGTCGGCAATGTGATCTCGGAGTTACTCAAGAGCGGAGTGGCAATCGAGACGGGCCAAGTCGCTTCGGACGGTGGACGGCCGGCGATCCTCGTCGAGGTGAACCCTGCCCACACTTACGTGATTGGTGTGGACATCGGGGAAACCGGAGCCACGATCGAACTGTTCGACCTTGCGCTCCACAAGATGGCGGCGGTCCAGAAGCAGGTGGAGCTCGCTCCCGAAAACGTCGAGACGCTAGTGACGGTCATTGCCGAGGTCGTGAAGGACGTGACGTCAGCGCTACCCGTCGAGTTGGATGAGCTTCTCGGGATCGGCGTCGGCGTACCGGGGATCATCGTTCGTGACGGTCGGGAGTACGTCCACGCCCCGAGCCTCGGCTGGGACCACATGCCGCTCCAAGAGATGCTCAGGGAGGCGCTCCCCTCCCGGGTTCTGGTCGATAACGGCGCCAAGACCATGGCGCTGGCAGAGGCGTGGTACGGCGCCGGCCGCGGCGCGAGTAATGTCGTCGTGGCCCTAATCGGCACGGGGGTAGGAGCCGCGATTCTCACCGACGGTCGCGTGTTTCGTGGGGCGACCTCGAGCGCGGGTGAATGGGGTCACACCACCGTTGCACTCAACGGCCGAAGCTGTCGCTGCGGAGCCAGAGGCTGCCTCGAGGCTTACGTCGGAGCCCGCGGGATCCTCGGCGCATATCAGCCCGCACAAGACGCCCCTTCCGACACCGCGATCGACGAGCGCCTCGCCCTCGAGCAACTCCGGGTCCGCCTCATAGCCGGAGAGGAAGCTGCACTCCGCACGGTGCGGGAGACGGGTCGGTACCTCGGCGTCGGGATGGCGAACCTGATCAACCTGCTCAATCCCGACAAGATCGTGCTCGGAGGGTGGGCCGGTCTGCTGCTCGGGGAGCATCTCCTACCAATCGCTATCGACGAGGCCCGCCGTCACGCGCTGCGTCCTCCCTTCGATCGTGTCTCGATCGAGCTTTGCCATCTGGGCCCCGACGCCGTTGCGCTCGGCGCCGCCATCCTCGTGGTCGAGCCATTCCTCGAAGCCGGAGGCCTCCCCCAGCGAGAAAGCATACGGAAGGTGCCCAACCGCTTGAGCCGGCCTGGATTGTGAGTTGGATCACCGATACCCCGGAGGGGCATTGACCCGGCTTGACGGGCACCCGATTCTGGTTGCAGACCAGAGAAGGAGACACGGAGCGCGTCGTCCGTCGAAGCACCCGCCAGTTTTCCTGTACCCCAAAGGGCAACGACTGGGTAGAACTAGGTCGCGCAATGGATAGCCGCCGAGCGTCAGGCCGGGCGGTGTGCACTCGTCATGGCCTTGTCGCCAGTGCCCGCATATTCGCGGACCGAACCCTCGTCAGGAACAACAGACTGTCCGGGGATCTGGCATTTTGTGGGACCCCCGTGCGCCACCCAGCCCTACAGGGGTCACGCCACGCACCGCTGAAACTCACATGCAAATCACCAGTTCTGTCACACCTCGCCACACGGTGAAGGTACGCGTTTTCTGCGACGACACGGGCGAGAGGGCACCGCACGATGACGACAGCGCCCCCGGCTCTTCCAGCTATGAGCCCCATTTTCGTTGGTACCACGGCCGTAACTTCAGTCGCGCTGGGTGGAAGTTGCCATAGATGAGGACGCCGGTCCCGGTGTCGGAGCGCCGGAGGGCGGAGGTGGGGGCGAGGGGCCGATGCCGGGTGGATTCAGTGACGGTTTCTCGTCCATCCGGGTTGCGGGTTCGGGATTCCTCGGCGGCTTGCTCGTCGCCGATGAGCCGGCTGATGTAGTCGAGGGTGGGGGTGTCGGAGACGCCAGCGAGGACAACCTTGGCCCGGTGGTTGTTGATGACGGTCTGGGCGAAGGTGCCGTAGCGGGCCTGAATCTGGGCGAAGTCCTGCCAGACGGTGACGAGTTGGATCCCTACGCCGCGAGCGGTGGAGGCGATCTGAGCCAGGTCGGGAAGGGGAGCGATGTTGGCTGCTTCGTCGATGACGAGCAGCAGCGGCTTGGGGAGCTTGTCGGCGGATCGGTTGGCGCGGTCGTAGATCCGGGCGACGGTCTGTTCGATGAGTGCAGTGAAGAGCGGTCGGAGCCGTGCTTGTTCGTGGAGTGGCCCGCAAATGTAGAGGGTGTGGTTGCCGCCGTCGAGGAGTCGGTCAGGGTCGATGGCGGGTTG
>JARGFH010000090.1 GCA_029210695.1 Acidimicrobiia bacterium | reverse complement strand
GCTGGGGCGCTTAGCTCAGCGGGAGAGCGCTGCCTTCACACGGCAGAGGTCACTGGTTCGATCCCAGTAGCGCCCACGACCGGGATCCCTTATGGGGCAAGGGTTTCCGGTGATCGGGGTCGAAGTTCCACCACCTCGGAAGGCTCAACTGTCCGTCTGGTGTCCGTCTGAGCTTCCGATCGGAGTCGATCGAGACCCTCCATCGCCGCCTCATCGACGCCTTTGAGCAGCAGGTGTAGTACCCGGAAACGAAGCTGACGCACATCTCCGTGAGCTCCTGTGGGCTCGGGAGTGAAAGGTCTCGAACTCTGGCCATGGCGCCGATCCGCATCCGTCCATCGCGCGCGAGCAGGCGATGGAGGTGAAGAACGCGAATTCATGCGCACCGTACTACCCGGACAGGCATCTTGTGTATCGCGTCTGGCAGCGAAGCACCCAGGTGCGCCCAGTCCAACGCTGGCGGGCATCGGGAACGAACCCGGTCTCGGCGGTGCGCTTCGCCGACATCGCGCGGGGCCTGTATTTGCATAGACCGAATCCGGGAAGCTCGCACGGATAATATTGCCTATCCGTGCAATGGCCGTGGGGCACCGACCTCGCCCGTGTCGACGCAAGCTGGAAACGTCGTCCGTCGAGCAAGCCGGATCACACGGTCGGCTCACGGTAGGTACGACGCCGCCGAACCACCGTTCAAGTCCTGCCAGGCCCACCAGCTCTGAGAAGCCAGGGATGCGGATTCGCTAATGGTCGACCGACGGAGCGTCGAATCTACTCTCAGGAGGAGTCGCCGGGGACCTGAAGCAACCAGAGAGAGAGCACCCATGGATGACACCCGCACGCTGCAGTTCGCCCGCATGGTCGACGAGCCTTTCGTGAGTTGGATGTCGCTGCCGCCCGATCTCTACATCGAGACCGACGCCGGACTCGAACGCCTCGGGACAGCCAGCGGCCCGGTAACCGTACCCGCTGACGCCTGCGTGCTCCTATGCCTCGGCGGGAGCATGCCCGGCACCGATCCGCTGGCACAGTTGCCACCGGACGCGATCGACAAGGTCTGGGCGGGCAGTCTCTCGATCACAGACGACGACCTTCGCAAGCTCGCCGGCCAGACGTCGCTGCGCGAGCTGTCGATCGGGTTCCATCACGGTCGCGATCTCCTCATGGGTCACGCCAATCCCCACGAGATCACCGACGAGGGCATGCGGCATCTGCGCGCCTTCAAAGAGCTGGAGCTGTTCGAGGTCCGCTCTCACGAGCTGACCGACGCCGGCCTCGCCCACCTCACCGATGCTCCGCTACGCCACCTCCGCCTCACCTATGGCATGGTGACCGGCGCAGGTGTTGCCTCACTCGATGCTGATCTCGAACATCTGACGCTCGAGATCAGCCGCCCTCCCGGCGGGATGAAACTCGACTTCGCAGACCGGTTCCCCTCGCTGCGCGAACTCGGTCTCCGTGCCTGCGGGCTCGTCGACGATGAACTCGCCAAACTCATCCATCTTCCGGACCTTCAGGTCCTCGACATCAGCGCCAATAGACCCTCCCGCTACCAGCTGATGCGCGAGGACATCCAGCCCACAGGGGGGCTCATTACCGACATCGGGCTTCGCCACCTCAGTCACCTCACAGCGCTGCGCCAACTCGACCTAGGCGGTCTCGACTTCAGTGACGTAGGTGTCGGGTCGCTCGGTCCCATGGAGCGGCTCGAGAGTCTCGGCCTCTCCGCCACCGACATCACCGACAAGGGCCTGCGACGTCTACCTAAACAACCTGCGCTTACGGCCCTCGAGCTCTCCAGCACCAAAATCACCGACAAAGGTGTCGCCCGGCTCAGCCGGAAGTTCCCTGCACTCAAGTATCTGGGACTCACCAACACCACAATCACCGACGACGCGATCGAGGCGCTCAACAGGCTTCCCGCCCTCGAAGAAGTAGTGATCTATGACACCGGCGTCACCATCGAGGGCCTCAGCCGGCTGAAAGACCATCCCTCGCTGCGCCTACTCAACGTCTTCGGAATGTTCGAAGAGAACGATGAGTGGAGACGGCTCGAAGAGGCCTTGCCGGGGGTCGAGATCGAGCCCGGCTGCTGGTAGCGATGAACCTGAGCCCCGACGTTGGCCTTGCCGTCAACCACGACATGGCCCGACCCGGCATCGTCGTGGTCGTCACTGGCGCCGGGCATTTTGGACGAGTCGGGGATCCGCACCTATCGTGGCAACGACGGTCTCTGGACCACCCGGAGTGTCTTCACCACCGTGCAGCTGTGGCCGAGTGGCTTGCCGTCCTGGCTGAAGCGATAGCGAAAGTGGAGCTCTTCGACCTCGATCGACCCCGGATCGTGGAAGCGGAGCCGCCGGATCCGCGGCGAAATCGCAAACGTGACATGGATGTAATCATCGAGATCGGCTTCGTTCACGATGCCGCACAGGCATCACACGAAGTGGGGATCGAGTCTCTCCCGTCTGCAGAAGCTGGTGAAGACGTTGGTGCCGGCACCCTTACGAGCAGCCAGTCCATGTCGAAGAGCAGATCGACCAGGCCTTGACCCGCCGTGACCAGAGAGCCGCCGCCCGTTATCTCCGCAGCGAACTAATGCCCCTCGAAGCTCGCCCGCCGGCACCCAACCCGACCCGCACCGAGCTAGACTCCCTCACCGGACTACGGGAACTTCTCGCCACGATGAGTGACGACGACGTCGAATTCCTTTTGGAGATGGCGCGGAAACCAGCGGGGCGGAACCATTGACGGACCGGACGGGAACTCGGGAGACTGTCTCCATCTTCACCGTGTTGGTCGTGGCACTTGTTATCGGGGTGCTTGCCTACAACTGGCACAACCATCGCATTAGTGAAGAGGCCCGGGACGAGGAGTTGGGCACATTCGCCCTAGCGAGCTACAAAGCGGCATGCCTCATGGCTCCGTGGGAACCCACGCTCGCCGAATCCGAGGTCTACGACTTCGAGCTGACCGGCAGGGTTCTCGCAAGGCTTTCGGCGGTCGACTTTGATCGCGGGCGCCTCGAGCCCGCCCCCAACCATATCGAGAGCGAGATTGCCGACCGCTGGCTGAAGGTATACCTGCTCATGGCAAGCGCTCTCCGCACAGAATCCTGGGCACAGATCGACGAAATCGATGTCACCTGGTACGGCCGAGACTACGGCCAAGAGATGAAGGATCTAGGGAGGGCATGGGCCAACGCGGTTCGGCCCATCATGGAAGATCCAGCGAATCGGACATCCGATTGGTTCGACGCCTGCATGAGGATCAGCGAATTCTCTATCGATCTGGAGTAGGCACAAGGCTGCGAGAGATCTTAGGGACCCCCATGATTGGTCGGAAGGGTCGCCTCGAGGCCTTGAATCGCACAGATAATGTCAGTTATCCGTGGGTCGAATCTCGGCTCTTGGTGGCTGTTCGGCAATGACCGATGCTTCGGGACTTGCGGTCACACGGCGGTCACTGGTTCGTTCCCAGTGGCGCCCACGATAGAACGCCTTACGGAGATTGACGATTCTCGTTCTCGGCTCTCATCGAAACGACGTTCGACCCGTGGGGTATCCGTCTAGTGTCCGTCTGAGCTTCCGATCGCAGCCGATCGAGACCCTCCATCGCAGCTTCGTCGACGCCTTCGTAGAGGTGTCCGTAGACGTCGAGCACCGTTCTTGTGCTCTCGTGTCCGAGCCGGTCGGCGATGTATCGCGGCGATTGGTTCTCGGCGATCAGTATGGCTACGTGGGTGTGGCGGAGGTCATGGGGGGTGCAGGGCGTTCCGACGGAGGCCGCAACGGCGGGGTTCCAGTGGCGGCGGCGGAACCTGTTGTAGTCGAGCGGTCCGCCTTGGGCGTGGGAGAACACCAGATCCGATCCTGAGGGGTACTCTCTGACATGGGCCGCCAGTGTGTCGCAGAGGAAGGCGGGGATGCCGATGGTGCGGTAGGCCTTCTTGGACTTGAGCGGTCCGGCGACCATCTGCCAGGAGCCTTGCCGGCTGAGCTGCTCGTCGACCCGGAGGGTGCGGCGGAGCAGGTCGAGGTCGTCGGTGCGGAGGGCGGCGAGTTCGCCGAAGCGGAGTCCGGTGTAGGCGGCGGTGAGAACCCAGGCCCGGTAACGGGAGTCGATGGCGTCGGCGAGATGCTCGATCTCAGAGACGGTGAGGAAGCGTTTCTCGTCGCGGTCGTCTTTGGGGAGCTTGATCTCCCGGCACGGCGTACGGGCGATGAGACCGTCGGCGACCGCCACCCTGAATGAGCGAGACAGGATCTGATACGCCTTAGCGATCGTGCCTGGGGCATAGCCCCGGTCCTGGAGATCGGCAATCCAGCGTCTGATCTCGTTTGGTTGTACCGCACCGATCTCCGCATCTCCGAAGGTCGGCAGGATCAGGTTACTCAGATAAGAGGAGTCGCGGGCTCGGGTCGAGTCGCGTCGGTTGGGACGGGTGGCATCCACCTGGACGGCCCACTCGGAGAACTTGACCCGGCCGGCGGCAGGGTCGGTCCACTCGCCCCTGATCTTCTGCACCTCGACTGTGTGAAGGAACTTCTCGGCGTCGACCTTGCGGGCGAAGTTCTTCGATCGCTCCTTGCCGTACGGGTCGACATAGCGGACTTGCCACCGGTCACGGGCGTTGGGATGTCGTCGAATGTGGGCCACGCGTAGCCTCCTTCACCTGTGGCACCGCCGGTGCTCACCGTAGATGCTCGTGGCAAGTGCGGTCAACGAGTTCGGCCTGCGGTGGAGTGGAGCTGGCCGCGTACCCACTGGTCGACGTCGCTCCAGCGGTAGCGGACGTGCTTGCCAACCCGGAACCCGGGCGGACCCTCGCCTGCGTGTCTCCAGGCGTACAGGGTGGCGACGGGCACTGCGAGGTACTCGGCCAGTTGCTGGGTGGTGAGAAGACGATCGAAGGCATCCATGACTGGCATCGTGAGGGTCGACCCTGTCAACGGAGTGTTCCTGGAGTGTCACGTGACCGGTCGCGAGGGCTGATCGTTCGCCAGGCGAAACCACTTGGCGAGAAGGGCGATTGGAGGGTGTCTGACAGGGTTGCTGACAGGGTTGCTGGTGCAAAAACTCAAGAACGCGACACCTGCTTGGAGGATTTGGCCGACCGACAGCAGACCGTAGTCTTGTGGCATGTCATTACAAGCGCTGCTTGCCTCAGCGACGCCAATCCGGCACAAGCTCCGATCGTCAGGCAATCCTGAGTCCACGAATGTCGAGACGCGCCTCGATGTTTCAGCTCGCCATGTTGCTGCGACGCGTCTCGGAGCCGAGTTATTCGATAGTCCGGGCGCGCTTGGCGTATTTGCAGATGGCGCGACGGTACAGACAGGCGCTCTGCTCATGGCCTTCGGGAGCGGACAGACGAGTATCGATCTCTGCGCGACGGCACTGTTGCGGTGGTTGGGCGCCGTTCCACCTCCCGGACGGGAGCACGACTTCGGGGACCTTCGACAGAGAGTGGAAGACGGCCGAGTACGCCTCACCAAAGACGAGCAGTCTTGGTTCGATGCGATCGCCACATCGAACACGGGAGGTCAGCTAACCGATCTGCGCCATGCCATCATTCATCGAGTTGTCCGTCAGGACGTGCGTGTGGTGATCGGGGGGAACCATTCCACCACCATCTCGCCGAGCACTGCTTCAGCGGGTACCGAGGAGGCGAACATCACTTTGAATCGTGTAGCCAAGTTCGTTGAGGACCGCTGGCACGACTTCTGGCAGGGTCTCAGGATGTGAGAGGGGCAGCCGTTTGGTTGGGCGCCGGCGACCGAGCTCATCAGCCAGGCGTGGGCTTGCCTCAGCGCTCGATCTCACCGTACGGCGTTCCATGCTGGCGACTGAATAGGGACTTGACTGGGTCAGCCCCGGGCTCCAGCAGGCGGATGAGCTCGCGCTTTTCGATCCATTCGAGTGCCTCCGCGAGGGAGGTGTCTGCGTGTGAGCGCACCTCTTGCGACAGACGCAGATAAGGACCGACCCACCGGCCACCGCCGTCGGGCCATCCACCCGCTTTGACGGTGAATCTGGTCTCCATCGCGACTGCCTCGAGCCCGGCAGAGGTGTACGCCCAGTCGTCGTTGATCAGCACTCGGAGCAGTCCTTCAAGACGGGCAGGACTCTCAGCCTCGGCTGCTCGGGCATCGCGCATGACCTGGATGCTCTTGAGCAGCCGCTCGAGCGAGTGGCCAAATCCGAAGCCACGAGCAGGTTCGTTGCGACGTTCGAGTCCGGCCTGCAGCTCGGCTGCGATCACTGACGGTTCCTGGTCTGTCCACATAGCGGTCGAGTCAGTCTTCAAGGGGACCGGGATCGGGTGCCCCTTCACGAGGATCGGCTGGGCGTCAATCTCGATCGGCTCGAAGTCGATGTAGATGGTCAAGACCCGTTTCGGATCTACGAACGAGAGCATGTACAGAACAGGACACGCAGGGTCGCTGCTCGTGCGCACGTGGAACATATCGGGGTCTATCAGGCGGTCGCGCACAGCCTCGACGAGCAGGGCTCCAACCGCGGCTGAGGTGATGCCGCCTTGTCGGATCGATTCCATACGGGCCGCGGCCTGTCGTCGCTGCTCAGAACGCTCTTGTTCTTGAGCAGCGTCGACATCCTCCAGGTGCTCAATCCGGTCGCGCAGATCTGCAGTGACGCGTTCAGCCTCGGCCCGTGCCGTTGATGTGGCGACTCGTCGCACGACTCGTCGCTCCAGGAAGACCAGGACGGACGCGAGCCCTATCGCCGCCCCGAGCTCGATCAATACTGACGACCACGCATCAGCGGTGCCCTTGCCGAGCCATAGTCCGGCGCCCAAGGCGGCAAGGCCCGCAACCGTTACCGCTGTAACGAGGGGCCAGTTGATTCTCTCGCGCTCCACCCAGAGGAGGATAGAAGCGGTCGGTCTACAGCACGAGGACCCCTGACTCATCAGCGGCTACGGTACAGCATCGGAGTGCGCTCGAGACCTGAGGTGCTCTCGGAGCGCCGCTGTCCGAACAGATCCCGGTTGGAAATCTCAGGCCAGTGGCATTCGACGGCGACGAATCCCTTGACATCCCGCAGTTGGAGGGTTTCTGACAGGGTTGCTGACACTCTGGTGACAGGGTTCCGTGCGATCGTCCGGTCATGAGCATGGCGTTCCGCTGGTTCTGCATGGTCCCTTTCCGTGGTTGGAGGGTCTGTGACATCGTGATGACAGGTTGTCGCGTTCGTCGACGGTCCGCGCCCCTTACTGGATGTCATGCTGGATCGTGTTCGGCCTGCACAGGTTCGAGTTGAGGAGGGTAGGTTTGAATGCCACGGGGAGTAGCCGTATGAGCACACGACACTCGTTAGCCGGGTTCGGCGGTCCTGCCCGGCCGCCGTCTGTTGTCAGCGTCGCATTGGCGGCGCTGTTGGTGCTCGGCGCCTGTACGGAGGCGGCGGGCACGACCACTACGACTTCGGCGGGGCCCCCGTCGTCGACGACGGCCACCGAGACGACCGTAGACCCGCCCGCAACCTCGACGTCAACGTCCGTCGCTACGACCTCGACGACGACGCCCATCCCGGATCACGAGGTGATAGCTGCGTGGTCGTCCTACTGGGGCGCATGGACCGAGGTGCGCGCATCCGACGATCTCGATCCAGCACCGCTTCGGGCGGTGGCATCAGCGCAGGTTGTCGAGGGCGCGATCGCCCTGTTCGAGCGCCAGCGCGAGTCTGGCCAGGGTCCGATTGAGACCGACGTGTCGCTGCACGCGACGGTTACCGCAGAGCAGGCCGACAGCGCCACCATCGAGGACTGCGTGCTGCTGGCACCGTCATTCACCGACACGGTTGGGGTGTGGCACGAGGCAGATCTGGTGCGGACCGGCGAGGGCTGGGTCGTCGACGCGATCAGGATTCCGAGCGCTGGCGGGTGCGTCCCCGAGGAGATGGCAGACTCAGCCATTGCCGGATATCAGGCGTACTACGACGCCCGGTCGTCGTTCTGGGATCCTCCCGATCCGGACAGCCCGTTGCTGGAACAGGTGTTGACGGAGCCACAGCTGAGCTTCATCACGGGTCTCCTGGACGAGCACGCAGCTCGGGGCGCGGCCCTTCGTGGTCAACCGATGACCCACCCGGAGGTGATCGAGGTGAGAAGCGCGTCCGAGGTCGTGATCCTCAGTTGCCTCCAACCCGACCCCGACTACGGGCTATACGACCTGGCAACGGGCGCGCGCCTGGACGACGTGCCTTCGGTTCGAGAGGGCCAGCGGGACCTCCAGTCGGCGGTCATGGTGTTGGCGGACGGAGCGTGGAAGGTGTCGGATCTTCAAGGACAGGTGGATTTCGCATGCGAGTTCGCACCAACCGATCGGGGCCTACCAACGGTCTGATCCTGGCGGCGGCGGTCCTGGTGCTGTCGACGCTGATCTCCGCTCGCCCCGCGCTCGCCGACCACTGCTCGGGAGACGGTCAGATCGATGACCGCGGTGGCGATGTGGTCGGGGAGTGCCACGGGATTGTTCCCGGCGAGCCCGAGACCTACACAATGAACGAGCTGTGGGACTACTACTGCGCTGACGCGGGGCCGTTCCGGGAGGGTGACGAGGTGGGCTTCTACGAGGTCGGGCCGGTCGAGCCGGATGAGATCGAGCTGTTCGGTCTCGACCCGACGGGCGTGTATGTGTGGTACGACGTGATCTGCTGGCGTGATGGTCGGGGGGACATCGAGGTGCAGATCATCGTCGAGGTGACACCGGGCGTGCCACCGGAGGTGATCCGTGACATCGCGGCTGCGCGCCTCGAACCTCCCCCTCCTGTCCCGGCGACGAGTCCGCCTCTGGCCAACGAGACCTTCGTTCAGGTACCGACGTGGCTGTGGCTCGATCCGGGGTATTGGTCGCCGCTGGAGGCATCCGAGACCCGCGGTGCGGTCACAGTGACCGTGCTGGCCACCCCGACCCGCGCCACTTGGGCGATGGGTGACGGCCGTGAGACCACGTGCTTCGGGCCGGGCGTCGCCTGGACCCAGGGTGCAGCCGAGGATGC
>JARGFH010000089.1 GCA_029210695.1 Acidimicrobiia bacterium | reverse complement strand
TCCAGTGTGACCGAAAACGACCTCGAACGCGAGCACCCCCGACCCACAACCACCAACTTTTTCGGCAGCCACCTAGTTAGATACTTACCACTTGGGTAGTGGAACCGGCGCCGGCGTCGTGAGACAAGCGGGCACCGATTCCTCTGCAAGCTATGACACAAACGCGGACAGGAAGTTCCCAGAAAAGGGGCTGGGGGTCTCCGGAGAGACCCCCAACTGGCGCCGTGGCCCGTACCGGATTTGCGGTCTGTTCAGGGGGTTCCCCACCCTGAACTGATATCCGGATCCTGCCTGAGAGGCAGCCATACCGTGCGGTATGACGAACTGGATCCTCCTAAGCTGCGAACCACACCACCCGGTTGGACACACAACTTGACCGAGAGTTCCCCCGAAATCCGCACCTCAGAAACTACGGAACCTTGCGCGCCCTCCGCGGGTCCAAGTCACCGAATGTGGGACAACTGCTCCGACCTCGAGCTACTACAAGGCGCCGGCGAGAACCTAGAAGCGTTCGGAGAGTTGATCAGAAGACACCAGAACTTCGTTTTCGGGGCAGCCATGAGAGTCGTGCGGAACAGACCCATCGCAGAGGAACTCACCCATGAGGCATTCCTGCGCGCCTTCCGGGCCCGCGACAGTTTCCGCGGGGACGCCGGAGTGAGGTCATGGCTCTATCGCATCGCCACCAACCTCGCCAAGAACGAAGTATCCCGCCGCCGCGAGTGGCCGACCGACCAGGATCTCGACCGGGTGGATCACACCGACCCCGGACGGCGCCTACACACAGAGGCGCTCACGGTCGACGTCCGGTCTGCCATCGAACAACTCCCAGACAGCCTGCGCGAACCGCTCGTCCTGCGCGAATACGAGGAACTCAGCTACGCCGAGATATCCGAACGGACCGGGGTCCCCCTCAACACAGTGCGCACCCGCATCCTGCGCGCCCGCCGGGCCCTGCGACCTCACTTGGAGGAGTGGCGATGAACCGCTCATGTGACGTTCGCGATGATCGTCTCATCGCCTTCGCCGATGGTCTTGATCTCGACCTCGACTTCGACAACCACGTCGCCGACTGCGAAGAATGCCAGGCGTTCCTGGCCGAGCTATGGGAAGGCGAACTCGAACACGATTTGGTCGAACCGATCGTGGCCATGATTCGCCTCGAACTGTTCGTGATCGACGCCGCCAAACTCGGAGGCGGTATCGTGGCCGACATGCTCAAGGCCTTCACCCGCTACCTCGATCCCGGCCTCGGAAAGGATTAGTCATGAACCTGCGCGATGCCCTCACCACCGCCGGCGGCGTGCTGGTCGGACTCCTTCTGATTTCCATCGCCTGGCGAATCCTCCGCAAACGACTACCGAACAAAGTGGCCGACTTGATCGACCAGGTGCTACCCGTCCTGTACGTGGCGGTGGTGGTCGTGACTGCCTTGATCATCATCGATCCCGACCAGGCCAACACCCTGCTCGACTCGACGCTGCGGTATCTGCCGAAGGCACTTGTTGCACTCATCGTCGTGATCATTGCCCGGGCCCTTGGGAAGATCACCGGAACTCTGATCGAGGCCGCGCTCACGAGGGTGTCGCCCGTTATCGCCGCCAGGGCGCGGATGGCGACGTCGTCGCTGATCCTCGCCGTCGGCGTGATCATCGCTTTACAGCAGATCGGCATCTCCACAGACATCATCCTGCTCTTGGTGGGAGCGTTGTGTCTGGCCGGAGCACTGGCAGCCGGACTGGCGATCGGGCTGGGATCCGTGCCCATGGCAAAGCAGGTAGCCGCCGGTCGGCATGTGCGAGACAGGTATCAGGAGGGACAGACGATTCGCGTCGGCGGCAGCCACGGTCGGATCACCGAGATCGGCACCGCCACGACACGGCTTGAGTTGATGGACGGCGGGCATGCCGAAGTGCCGAACGCCTTGTTCCTTGATAGTGCTGTGGTGGTTGACGCGTAGGAGGACCCCCCTCCCCTCGAAGACTCGGGACTCCCCCCACTCCGTGGTGGGAAAACGCTGCCTTTCAGTGCGGCCAGCAGGGCAGGGACCTGCCACAACTCCTAGATGAGAACACGTCCCGCAGACCAACCGCCGTCGCGGCCCCCCTCCCCTCGAAGACTCGGGACTCCCCCCACTCCGTGAGGGGAGAACGCTGCCCTTCAGTGCGGCCAGCAGGGCAGGGACCTGCCACAACTCCTAGATGAGAACACGTCCCGCGCACCAATCACCGTCGCAGCCCCCCACCCCTCGAAGACTCGGGACTCCCCCCACTCCCTGGGAGGAGAACGTAGGGGGGTAGCCCTCCCCTATCCCCGCTTCGGCGGCGGCTCGCAACCTTCAGGGGGTGGTTGAGGGTTGGTGGGGTTTTGAGACCCCCTCTGGTTCTCGTCTGACGGCTCGAGAAACTACCCCTTCGGCGGAGGAAAACGGTGTCGTCAACCTTCAAGTGCCGGTCGAAGGTTTGAGTGCTTGCCCCCCTCCCCTCGAAGACTCGGGGCTCCCCCACTCAGTGAGGGGAGAACGCGTTTCAAACGCAGCAGCGGGCACCCTTGCGGCCGACCAGGATGCGATCGCGGCCGGTCAGGTCGGGGCGGACTTCGGTGTCGAGCCACTGGCCGAACAATTCGTCGGCCCGACGACCCTGAGTCTCCCCTATCTCGCAGAGAACCCAGCCGCCGACGCCGAGCCACCAGTAGACGTCGTCGGCGATGCGTTCCAGAATCTCCGTTCCCTCCGGGCCAGAAACGAGAGCCCGGCGCGGTTCGTGATCACGTACGTCCGAAGGAAGGCCGTCCCACTCCCCCTCCTCTATATAGGGGGGATTGCTGACCAGAAGATCGATGCGACCGTAGATCGATTTGGGCAGGGCATCGAAGAGGTCGCCGTGGAAGAACTCGATGTCGAGATCGAGTCGGGCCGCGTTCTCCTTGGCCAGCGAGAGAGCGTCCTCGCTGATGTCCGTGGCGAAGACGCGCGCTTCCGGGAACACAGACTTCAGAGCAAGCGCCATCGCACCGCTGCCTGTGCAGAGATCAACGATCACCGTCCCGCGTCCAGCCTCGCCCAGCATCCGTCGGGCCTCGTCCCAGACTGCTTCCGTCTCCGGGCGTGGGATCAGGGCGCGGTTGTCTGTCAGTAACTCGATGGGGCCGAAGTCGACCGTGCCTTCGATGTATTGGAGCGGTTCGCCTGCTGCGCGGCGAGCGGCGAGAGCGTTGAACGTTTCCGTCTGTTCGGTGTCGACCTCGACGCCGGCGACTAGGTCGGCGCGGGAACTCGCCGTCACCGTCATGAGCAGACGTTCTGCTTCGTGGCGGGGAAGAGATGAGGTGTTGAGGAGGTCCGACGTGTGCACGTGGACATGTTCGCATGCGGTGCGGGTTATGGGGGCCTCGTCGGTCGAGAGACGGTGGGAGCAAGCAAGCCACCCCCTCTGTCGCCGCAACGGCGACATCTCCCCCGCTGAAGCGGGAGAGAAACGCGAGTTCGAGCTGTCGCTGAGGTCCGGCGACTCCTCCTCGATATAGAGAGACCCTTCAGCTCAGATCCAAACCCAATAGTCGGGTCTCGGTATATCGACCCGCTCAAGCGGGAGAGAAACTCGACTGGGCGTCCGGGACGCGCTCTTGCCTCTCCGATCCCCGTTCGGGAAGGATCCCCCTCTGCCTCGAAGACTCGGCATCTCCCCCACTTGTCGTGGGGGAGAAACGCGAGCACTCGCCGAGGGGGAGAAACACGAGTGAGGCTTCTCACGGGGCTGAGGGGTCGCAATCGGCAGGCGCTAGGCTTTTGGCCTAATCAATTTGGAGGAGAGATGCGCTCATCTACGTGGGCCAAATTCCTGATCTTGCTGGTCGCATTCGCCATGCTGGCGGCGGCTTGTGGGGACAGTGATGGGGATTCGGGTGCGTCCGGGTCCTGCGAGTTTGAGGAACTAGAACTGGTCACCGAAGGCAAGTTGACCGTCGCCACCGGAGAACCCGCTTTCCCACCATGGGTCGGTGACAACGACGGCAACGGTTTCGACGACCCCACCTCGAAGCTCGGCTTCGAAGCGGGCATCGTCTACGCACTGGCAGAAGAACTCGGCTTTGCCGAAGCGGACGTCGTGTGGGTTCGCACAGATTTTTTCGATGCCATCGCCCCCGGACCGAAGGACTGGGATTTCAACATCCAGCAGTACTCGATCACAGCAGATCGCGATGAAATCATGGACTTCAGCGATCCGTACTACACAACCCGCCAGGCACTCGTGCTCTACCCGGACTCGCCGTTCGCCGGAGCAACCAGCACCGACGACCTCAAGGACGCCATCCTGGGTGCCGCGATCGGCACGACCAGCCTCGATTTCATCGAGGATGTGATCAAGCCTGATACGGATCCGAACGTCTACGACGAGAACGTTGATCTGGAAGCTGCCATGAACGCCGGCCAGATTGACGGCCTTGTAGTCGACCTCCCGGCCGCCTATTACATCACCGCAGCCCAGGTCGAGGGCTCGATCATCGCCGGACAGTTCGAAGCTGAAGCTGCAGCACCCGATGAATACGGAATGTTGTTTGCCGAGGGCAACACCCTGGTCGGCTGCATCAACGATGCACTGGAAACCATCAAAGACAGTGGCAAACTCCAAGAACTCGAGGACACCTACCTGACTCAGGGCGGTGGCATTCCCACCATCTCGGACTAGCCGGGAAACGCCTTGACCGATCCGGTCGAAGAACTCGTTGGGGGTCCGAGACTTATCGGACCCCCACGTAGTCCCCGCTCCCGAGAAGAGGGTGCGCGCGGCGCGCTGATTGCCGCCGCCTCCACGGTGATCTTCCTCGGAGTCGCCCTGTGGGTGATCCTGACCTCGGAAGCCTGGCCGGCAGTTCAACGGCAGTTCTTCAACTGGGACCGGATGGTCGAATCGTTCCCCGACATAGCCGGCGGGTTCTGGCTAGACATCCGCCTGTTCCTCCTCGCCGAGGTGCTGATTCTGACCATCTCGTTGGTCATCGCCATGATCCGCTCGCTGCGCGGACCGGCCTTCTTCCCGCTGCGGGCACTGGCGATCACATTCATCGATCTGATCCGCGGTGTCCCGATCATCTTGCTGATCCTCTTGCTCGGGTTCGGCGTGCCCGCTCTGCAGTTGCCGGGCGTCCCGCGCAGCGCCATCTTCTGGGGACTGACCGCCCTCGTTATCAGCTACAGCGCCTACACGGCCGAGGTGTACAGGGCCGGTATCGAGTCGGTGCACGAGTCGCAGCGGATGTCGGCCAGGTCGTTGGGCCTCACACAGATCCAGGCGCTGCGCTACGTCATCGTTCCGCAGGCGATCCGCAACGTCATCCCCGCCCTGCTGAACGGGTTCGTCTCGCTCCAGAAGGACGTGGCGCTGGTATTCGTACTCGGTATCCGTGAGGGCGTCCGCGAGGCCGATATCTATGCGGCCAGGACGTTCAACTACAGCGGCTATGTGACCGCCACCATCCTGTTCCTGCTGGTGAGTGTGCCGGTAGCCCGATTCACCGACTGGTACACCGATCGGGATCGGCGACGCAAACAGGCGGTGAGTAACTGATGACCTCGAAACTCGAACTCAAGAACGTTCGCAAGTCATTCGACGACAAGGTCGTGCTGCGCGACGTCGACCTCACCGTCGGGCATCACGACGTCATCTGTCTCATCGGATCATCCGGGTCGGGCAAGTCGACCATGCTCAAGGCAATCAACCTGCTCGTCCCCATCGACGAAGGACAGATCTTCCTCGACACGAACGACATCACCGCACCCGGCGTCAACCCCAACCAAGTGCGGGAGAAGATGGGCATCGTCTTCCAGGCCTTCAACCTCTTCCCCCATATGAAGGTGCTCGACAACATCACCCTCAGTCCACGCAAAGTCCACGGCGTACCTCAGGAACAGGCGGAGGATCACGCCCGGCGGTTGCTCGAGCAGTTCGGACTCACCGACAAGATCAACGAGTACCCCGATCGGCTCAGCGGCGGAGAACAACAACGGGTGGCGGTGATCCGGGCACTGGCCACCGAACCCGAACTGATGCTGTTCGACGAGGTCACCTCTGCCCTCGACCCCGAACTAGTGGCCGAGGTACTCAACGTCATTCGCGGATTGAAGGACACGGGCATGACGATGCTCATCGCCACCCACGAGATGGGCTTCGCCCGTGACGTCGCCGATCGAGTTTGCTTCCTCGACCAGGGCATGATCCTGGAGCAAGGCCCTCCGAAAGAGATCTTCTCGTCACCGCGCGAAGCGCGCACCCAGCAGTTCCTCCAGCGTATCATCGACGCCGGCCGCCTCTGAGTGGCTTCTGGCGTTAGAAACCCGACAGAATTGCGCGCTTCCTGACGCCAGAACGGGATTAGCGAACTACGACGCGGTCGCCGGGTTTCGGTTTGATGACCTTGCCGCCGGTGCCGTTGTTCTCCGAGACGAGCAGGTAGCCGCTCGAGTCCCATAAGGCGATGAGGGTGTCGGAGTCGTACTCCGAATCACCGAACGTGCTGACCATGCCTTCGATGCGGGCGCCGCAGAGTTCCACCTCGACCCCGTCGGGGACCGGGAGATGGGCGATGTCTTCGGGGAGAATCGAGCAGATGGCGTTGCCGAAGTCGTCGATGTAGATCACCTCGCCCTCGACGCTGCCGTCGTCGTTGCGAGTCGCTCCCCAGAGCGGGATCGTGATGATGTCGTCGATAGGGGTGCCGAGATCGGTGAGGGGAACACCGGCGGCCAGATGGGCGCCCACCGGCGAGAAGAGGTCGCGGCCGTGGAACGTCATCGTGACGTTCGGCAGCCAGTACTCCGGTTTGTCGACGTGGACGAACTCGGTCGTCCAACCCTCGGCCTCCGCGCGGGCCAGACAGGAACTCAGCACGCCGTTGTCGGGGGCAACGAAGTAGTGCTCGCCGATTCGGCCGGCGATCGGGCGGCGTTCGGTACCGACTCCGGGGTCGACCACGATCACGTGCACGGTTCCCGGCGGGAAGAAGAAGACGCTGTTGTTGACCACGAAGTTCGCCTCGCGGATGTCCTGCGGTTTCACCTCGTGTGAGAGATCGGTGATCACCGCGTCCGGGGCGATGTTGTAGATGGCTCCGTGCAGCACCGTGTCGCTGCCCTGGCGGGTACCGAAGTCGGTCGTGAGGGTGATGAAAGGCATGGAGGGATGGTAGAGGGGGAGCAGGTAGTAGGTAGTAAGTAGTGGGGCGAGTTGTGGAGCATCTGCCCGAGTTGCGCAGCAACTCGAAGCTACCGCCGCCAAGCGGTAACCCCCCTCGCCTCGAAGACTCGGCACTCCCCCCGTCCTTCCGGCCGGGGGAGAAAGCATCTGCCCGACTTGCGCAGCAACTCGAAGCTACCGCCGCCAAGCGGTAGCCCCCCTCGCCTCGAAGACTCGGCACTCCCCCCGGCCTAACGGCCGGGGGGAGAAGCCCACCAGTGTTCGATGTCAGTTCGCAGACGTTGCTTGGTTTCCTCAGACGCCCACGAGGCTTCTACCGGCGCCAGAGAGATTCTTCTAAGCGTTTCGTCGTCGAGGGCGAAGATCTCTTCCAGGACCCGGAACTCGCCGGCCAGGGTCGAATGGAACATCGCCGGGTCGTCCGTGTTGATCGTCACCATGGCCCCGGCTTCGATGAGCGTCTTGGCCGGATGGTCGTCCCAGCCGGGTACCACCCCGGTGCGGATGTTCGAGGTCGGACAGACCTCGAGCGGCAGTTGATGCTCGACGAGATACTCCATGAGCCGGGGATCCTCCACCGAGCGGACGCCGTGTCCGATCCGCTCGACACCGAGGCTGTTGATGGCCCCCCACACGCTCTCCGGGCCTGCCGCCTCACCGGCGTGAGCGGTCAGACGGAAGCCGGCCTCCCGCGCCGTCCGGTATACCTCAGTGAACAGCTCGGGTGGGTGCTCTGCCTCATACCCTCCGATGCCGATCCCGATGATGCCCGCCTCATTGGCAACCTCCTGAACGGCCGCCAGGGTCGCCGCCGTGCCGTCGGGGCCGCGATCTCGTACGAGATCGACGACCAGCGGGACTTCGATCTCAGGCACCTTGCTCAATCCCGCCCGGATCGCCAGGGCAATGACTTGCCGGGTCAGGTTGTGACGTCGGAAATCCGTTGGTGAGAAGAAGGCCTCCGCATACAGGATGTTCTGCGCGACGAGATGACGGGCCACGGCCTCGGCGGCGAACTCGAAGTCGTCGTAGGTCTTCAGGAAGCCGTTCATCCACACCCAGGTCTCCATGAAGTGCGGGAAGTCGCGATACTCGTAGAACTCGACCAACTGATCCACGCTCTTGATCACGGGATCACCGCCGTGATGCTCGATCAACTCCCACAGAGTCGGCACAGGAATTGCACCCTCTAGATGAAGGTGAAGCTCCACCTTCGGCATGGTCGACCAGTCGCGCATCGCAGCATTCAACCAGACATGGAGGCCCCCCAATTCTTAACCGCTCGTTAACCATTCATTGGTAGGGCGTTAGGCGCCATCGACCGATACTGACGGTGGGTAGGAACCGAGTATCGAAGGATGTGCGAGATGAAAGCGCGAGCTGCGGCCATGCTCACGCTGGTGGGGACTCTGGTCGTCGGGTCGTTGTTGGTCCTCGGCGAGGGGGCGGCCGCCGAGGATGCCGAGGACTTCCTTCCGGCTTTCCGGATTGCATATCCGGATGCAGCCGGAACCCGTCTCGACACCTGCTCGTTGTGCCATTTCACGAATTCCGAGGGCAAGTGGGACGAGAACCAGTTTGCCGACGACTTCGATGAGGCAGACAAAGACTTCGTCGCTGTCCAGAACCTCGACAGCGACGGTGACGGATACACCAACCTCCAAGAGATCCAGGCCGGCACCTTCCCAGGGGCCGGGGCGGACAATCCAGCGACGGTCGTCACGACCACGACGATCGCAGCGCCACCTGGAAGCGGCGAAGCCATCTACCAGGCCAACTGCGCCGGTTGCCATGGCGGCGGGGGCGGCAACCTGCTCGGCCGCGGGCTCACCCTCGGTCAACTCACAACGGCAGTTGCCAACGGAGTCACAGGCATGCCCGGATACACAGGCACCCTGACCTCGAGCGAGATCATTCTCGTATCTCAATACGTGCTCGATGCCGACGGTGCTCCCGCCGCCACTACTACCACCGCGCCAGGCACTCCTCCCCCACCACCGCCTGATGGATCGGCTCTGTACGCCTCGAAGTGTTCGGCGTGCCACGGATCCAACGGTGGAGATCTCGTCACCTCGACCCTGTCCCATAGCCAGCTCGTTTCGGCAACTGCCAACGGCACCGGCGGTGGCATGCCCCCGTTCTCAGGCAGTCTCACTTCAGCCGAGATCGAGGCGATCATCACCTTCGTCGAATCCATCGCTCCTCCCACTACTACCACCACCGCGCCGGGGACGCCTCCCCCGCCACCGCCGAGCGGAGCCGCCGTCTATTCAGCCAACTGCGCAGCCTGTCACGGTGCGTCTGGTGGCGACCTTGTTGGGCGCGGCCTCACCACGTCACAGGTGTCGGCCGTCACCAAGAGCGGAACCAGCGGAATGCCCGGGTTCTCCAGCAAGCTCACGACTGACGAGATCACCGCCGTCTCGACATATGTGGCCGGATTGGGGAGCGCTACCCCCACGACCACAACGACCGCCCCCGGGTCACCTCCTCCGAGTGGGGCCAGCGTCTGGGCAGAATCCTGCGCTGCTTGTCACGGCGCCTCCGGTGGCGACCTGGTGGATCATGCGCTAACCGATTCCCAACTTCGCACAGTCACAAACAACGGCCGGGGGTCAATGCCCGGATTCAGCGGCCGCCTCAGCACCGAACAAATCAATGCCGTCGTCGCCTACCTGTCAGCACTCCGCGGTGATTCCTCCACATCTTCCGCAGATCCAGGAGGCGTCGACGGCACCTCTCTCTACGCCAAATACTGCGCGGCTTGCCACGGCGCCGACGGATCAGGGGGTGTCGGTGGTCCCGTCGCCGGCACCTCCCTCTCCCGTTCTGAGTTGATCTCAGTGACCGCCGACGGTCGGGACTCGATGCCCGCGTACTCCGGGCGAATGACAAGCGACGAAATCGCGGCGGTTGCTGACTTCATCCTCGGACTGACCGGCGAAGCCGACGAGTCGTCCGACACGGAAGTCGGGGTCGACACGCCCGATGAGGAAGTCGAGATCCCGGACTCGGAGCAACGAGACGACCCATCGGACGATGACGGTCAGGGGCTGTCGATGTTCCTGAGTGACGAGGGCGGGGGCGAGGGAGGTCGGTCCCCATTCATCGTCATCTCGATGCTGACCGTTCTGGTGGCGATCATAGGAACGGTCGGGGTCCTGTGGTTGAGGTCGGCTAGGGCACTAGCAGAGTAGGCGTGCCGACTTCGTCGGCACGTGTGTGTTGCTCCGCTCAGTGACCTCGACCGAGCGCTTCGTTCATAGTCAATTGCACCGCGGTCAAGCCCTGCAACAGATCCGCATAGAAAGGTGATCTCGCCGAATTGATGGACCGCCTAGACACCCACTCCACGACCGGATCGCGTCCTGAGCGCGTCCTGGGC